>DASVSE010000101.1:0-3160 GCA_036388235.1 Rubricoccaceae bacterium
GGCGCCCTTCCTGGCGGGCGGCCTCGCGCTCCGAGCGCTCCTCGGCGATGCGCTCCAACTCGTCGGCCGTGCGGGGCGCCGTCGGCACCTCGCGTCCGGCGACGGACGGCAGCAGGCCGGTGCGGAGCGCGCGGTGCCAGCCGGCCGAGAGGCTGTCCGGGGTCTGGCCCGTCACGACGACGAGAGCCGAGTCGAGCGGCATGTCGAGCGTCGTGCGGAAGAGGCGCACGGCGGCGTCGTCGCCGTACTCGCCAGCGACGTAGGCCCAGAACGGCTGGCCGTACTGATACTCGTTGTAGCGCCCGCTCGAACGGACGAGCTCGCTTACGGTCGGGACGTCGTCGCGGAGGACGGCGTCGCGCATCCACATCGACGTGAGCGGGTCTTCACGGCCGACCGAGAAGTACTCCGCCATGCCCTCGATAACGAAGAGCGGGGTCCGGATAAAGTTCTGGAAGCGCTCCGAGCGCTGCGCGATGTCGTACTGGAACTGGTGGACGAGCTCGTGGCCGAGCACGTGGTCCGTCTCGGCGTTCGTGCTCGCGACTGCCAGCACGACACGCTGCCGGAGGCCCTCGGTCACACCCTGCGTGCCCTCGCCGATCTGCGCGATGTTGGTCTGCCGGAAGTCGGCGTCGTCGGCGTAGAGAATGATCGACTTGCGCTCGTCGTACTCGTGCTGGAAGACGGCCGAGAAGCGGTCGTACCAGCGCTCGGCCATCCGCCCGACATCTCGGACGGTCTGCTCCATGCCGTCGTAGTAATAGATGTCGAAGTGCTCGGTCTCGAGCACCTGGTAGTCGAAGTCGTCGTAGCGGACCTGATTGCGGCCGAAGTACTGCGCCTGCGCTGCAGGCGCGAGGGCAACCACGGCAGCCACGGCAGCAAGGCCGAGGCGGACGGCGCGGCCGAACAGGCGACGCGAGGCGAGCGGAGTGGGCATCGAGAAGGCGGTAGGAGTCGGGCGGCGGGCGCGCCGGACGGGAGCGAACCCGTCAGGGCGGCGCGGGTTCACGGCGCGGGCGCGGCTCGGGAACCTCCGGAGGCCGCGCCCGGACGCATGGCGCAGGCGCGCAGGGCCGATTCCCGCGCATTCTCCGGACGCAGGCACGACGGGCAGGGTATGGGCGTTCGTACTCTCGTGCTGCGCCGGGGGCGCCCTTTTGCCCCGCCCGGTGGCCCTGTCGCCCCTTATACCGCCCCGCCCGTGCTCGCCGTCACCGCCCGCGAAGACGCCCGCGTCCGCTTTCGGATCTTCTCGGTCCTCGTCGTGCTGCTGCTGGGATTCCTCTCGGCGCGGCTGGTCCAGATGCAGCTCGTGGACCGCGAGCAGTACGCGACCGAGGCCGATGGCAACGCCATCGCGACGCGCATCATCCGGCCTGCGCGTGGCTACGTCTTCGACCGCAACGGTGTGCTCCTGGTCGACAACGAGACGACGCTTTCGGTGACGGTCACGCCGCGGTACTTCAACGAGGCGGACCTGCCGCTCGTGGCCGAGCTGGCCGGGCGTCCGCTCGCCGAGGTGCAGCGGGCGTACGCCGGCATCCGCGACCGCTCGACGTACCAGGAGGCGACGCTGCTCGAAAACGTCCCGTTCTCGGCGTTCGCGCGGCTGCAGGAAAGCCAGTATCGCCTGCGCGGGATCGGCTTCTCCGAGGACCAGCAGCGGCGCTACCACGGGCCGGCGCGGCTCACCCACGCGCTCGGCTACGTCAACGAAATTGGCGAGGACGAACTCGCGGACCTGCGCGAGCAGGGCTACGACCTCGGCGACCGCATCGGCAAGACGGGCGTCGAGGCGCAGTACGAGCCGGTCTTGCGGGGCCGGCCGGGGCGGCACCTGCGGCTCGTGAACGTGCACGGGATGGAGGTGCAGGCCTACGAGGGCGGGGCCGAGGACGTCGAACCGCAGTCGGGCGTCGCGCTGACGCTCGCCATCGACTCCAAGGTGCAGGCGCTCGCCGAGAGCCTGTTCGTGAACAAGCAGGGCGGGGCGGTCATGATGGACGTCAAGACGGGCGGCATCATCTCGATGGTCTCGGCGCCGGACTACGACCTGGACATCTTCCGCGACGGGTTCACGCAGGCCGAGGTGGACTACCTCTACCGCAACCCAGCCAAGCCGGACTTTAACCGGGCGACGATGGCCAACCTCCCGCCAGGGAGCACGTGGAAGCCGTTTATGGCGGCCGTCGCGCTCGAAGAGGGGATGATCGAGGAGAACACGACGCTGTTCTGCGGCGGCGGCTACGTGCTCGGTCGGCTGTACCGCTGCCACGGCGGCGCGCACGGCAACATCGACGTCAAGGACGCCATCCGCGTCTCGTGCAACACGTTCTTTTTCCGCCTCATGAACGACACGTTCACGAACGCGAAGCACCCGCGGGGCATCCGGATGAACCTGGAGATGTTCGACACGTGGGCGCACCGGTTCGGCTTCGGGCAGCTCGCGCCGCTGGACATCCCGAACCAGTTAGGGGGGCTCATCCCGGACTCGACCTACTACAACGAGCTGTACCCGCAGGGCTGGGGGCCGGGCTACACGGTCAACCTGGGCATCGGGCAGGGCAACATGGGCGTCTCGCCGATGCAGCTCGCGCGCTACACGGCGGCCATTGCCAACAACGGAACGCTGCCGACGCCGCACCTCGTGATGCGGCAGACGAACACGGAGACGGGCCAGTCCGTCAGCCCGAGCCTGCGACGCGCGACCAAAATCCCGATCGAGCCGCGCAACTTCGCGATCGTGCGGGCGGGCATGGAGCAGGTTGTGGACGCGGGGACGGCGCGGCGGATGCAGATCGTGAAGACGGACGAGTTTCCCGAGATCACGCTCGCAGGCAAGACGGGGACGGCGGAAAACCCGCGCGGGGCGGACCACGCGGTCTTTATCGCCTTCGCGCCGCGCATCAACCCGCAGGTGGCGATCGGCGTGATCGTCGAGAACGCGGGCTTCGGCGCGACGACAGCCGGACCGATTGCGAGCCTCATGATTGAGCAGTACTTCCGCGGGCAGACGACGCGGCCCGAAATGGTGGCGGGCGTGCGGGCGCTCCGCTCGCGCGGGCGGGACTGAGGGGGCGTCCAGATGGTCGAATCGGTCAGACAGCAGGTCGGGCCGGTCAGAAAGCAACTCGAATCGGTCAGAAAGTCAGTC
>DASVSE010000102.1:0-3931 GCA_036388235.1 Rubricoccaceae bacterium
CGGCGACGACACCCACGCGGCCGGCCGGGTGCCCGTGGAGCTAGCCGGCCCTTCGGCGTAACCTCCCGGGCTCCCGTCTCCGACTGCCCCGTGACGCCCGTTCTGCTCCTGCACGGCTTTCTCGGCCGCGGTGCGGACTGGGCGCCCGTCGCGGCGCGCCTCGGGCGCCGCACGCTCGCCCCCGACCTGCCCGGACATGGCGACGGTGACGCCGATTCCTGGCACACCCCAGGCGGTCCGCCGAACCCTGCAGGCGATGCGGAGCCGTTCGACGTGCCCGACCCCCAGCCAGGCCGCCTCGCGCACACGGCCGATGGACTCGCCGAGCGTCTCGCCGCCGCCGGCATCGCCCGGGCTGACGTTGCGGGCTACTCGATGGGGGGGAGGCTTGCCCTCCTGTTTGCGCTCCGCCACCCGGACCGCGTGCGTCGGCTCGTGCTGGTGAGCGCCTCGCCAGGGCTCCGGACGGAGGCCGAGCGGACGGCGCGGCGCGTCCACGACGCCGCGCTCGCGGCCGACCTCGTCGCGGACTTTCCGGGCTTTCTGGACCGGTGGACCCGCCAGCCGCTGTTCGCGTCGCTGAGCGAGGCGCAGCGGGCGCAGATCGTACAGGACCGGCTCGCGCACGGGCGCCCCGAGGCGCTCGCCCAGGCGCTCGTCGGGCTCGGAACGGGGGCGATGCCGAGCCTGTGGGAGCCCTTGCGCACGATCCGCGTCCCGGCGCACGCCGTCGCCGGCGCGCTCGACGCGAAGTTTGTCGCCCTCGCGCACGCGATGGCCGGAACCGGACCCGTCACTCCGCACGTCCTCCCCGGCGCGGGCCACGCCCTGCTCACCGAGGCGCCCGACGCCCTCGCCGACCTTCTCCAGACCCTGCTCGACTAGATGGGACACCTCACCGACCGCCCGACCGTCACTGGCCCCTTCGAGTGGGACGCGCACGGCACCTACACCGATATCGTCTACGAGACCGGCCGCCCGGGAACGGACACGGCCGGCATCGCGCGCATCACGATCAACCGCCCCGAGGTCCGCAACGCCTTCCGGCCCCTCACGGTCCGCGAGATGCAGGACGCGATGAACGCCGCCCGCGACGACGCGAGCGTCGGCGCGATCGTCTTCCGCGGGATGGGCGACGAGGCGTTCTGCTCCGGCGGCGACCAGCGCGTGCGCGGCGAGCACGGCTACCGCGAGATGGAGGGCGAGGACGCCTCGGGCGCGCCGACGGGGATGCAGCGCCTCAACGTGCTCGACCTCCAGCGCCAGATCCGGACGTGCCCGAAGCCGGTCATTGCGAGCGTCGCCGGGTGGGCCGCTGGCGGCGGGCACGTGCTTCACGTCGTGTGCGACCTCACGATTGCGGCCGACAATGCGCGGTTCATGCAGACCGGCCCCAAGGTCGGCTCGTTCGACGGGGGCTACGGGACGAGCCACCTCGCGCGGATCGTCGGGCAGAAGAAGGCGCGCGAGATCTGGTTTCTCTGCCGGCCGTACGACGCGCAGGAGGCGCTCCAGATGGGGCTCGTCAATACGGTCGTGCCGATCGCCGAGCTGGAGCGCGAGACGGTCCAGTGGTGCCGCGAGATCCTCGCCAACTCCAACGTCGCGATCCGGATGATCAAGGCTGCGGCGAACGCGGACGAGGACGGCGGCGCGGGCCTCCAGGAGCTCGCGGGCCACGCGACGATGCTGTTTTACATGACCGAGGAGGGCCAGGAGGGCCGGAACGCGTACCTCGAACGGCGCCCTCCGAACTTCGACGCCGACGGGTACAAGCCGTGACCGAGGCAGGGCAGCGGCCGTCGCCGCTCGCGCTCTGGGTCGGTGCGGCGCGGCTGAAGACGCTCCCGGCGGCGGCGGCGCCGGTCGTGCTCGGGACCGCCTTCGCGGCCGGCGACGGCGCGTTCCACGGCGCGGCGGCGTTGTGCGCGCTCGTCTCGGCGCTGCTCATTCAGGTCGGGACGAACTACGCCAACGACGCCGAGGACGCCGTCCGCGGGGCCGACACGGCCGAGCGCGTCGGGCCGAAGCGGGCGGTGAACGAGGGGTGGGTAACGGCCGGGCAGATGCGCCGGGCGGCCGCAGTCGCGTTCGGGCTGGCGTTTCTGGTGGGCCTTTACCTCGTCTGGCGCGGCGGACCGCCGGTTCTCGCGCTCGGACTCGTCGCGATCGCGAGCGGCTATGCGTACACGAAGGGGCGTTACGCGCTCGCGTACACGGGCCTGGCGGACCTGTTCGTGCTCGTCTTTTTCGGCCCCGTCGCGGTCGGAGGGACGTACTTCGTGCAAGCCCTCGCGCTGCCCGCGTGGGTGCTCGTGGCCGGGCTCGGGCCGGGGGCGCTCGCGACGGCCATCCTCATCGCCAACAACGTCCGCGACGTCGAGCAGGACCGCGCGGCGAGCAAGCGGACGCTCGTCGTACGGTTCGGGCGGCCGTTCGGAATCGGGCTGTACACGATGTGCTTCATCCTCGCGGGAAGCGTCGTCCAGCCGGCCCGGCAGATGTGGCGCTATGGCCTATCGCACGAGCGGTCGGGCGTTCTCCAGCGTCTCCAGCAGGTCGCCGACCCGCGGGCGGCGCTGGACTCACTTCGAGCACATCCTCTTCCCGACGTGACCGCGCACGCCGGAGCGCTCGTCGCTGCCGTCGTAGCGTTTGGCGCGATGGCGATCCTCGGCCCCGCGCTGAACCGGGCGCACGGCGCCGCGGCGGGGCCGATCCTTGGCAAGACGGCCGCCGTGCTGATGGCCTACTCGCTCGCGTTCGCCCTCGGCTGGTGGCTGACGTGACCGACGCCGCGATCACGCTCTACCCGTACACGCTGCCGCTGACCGAGTCCGTCGTGTGGGGCGGCGTCCCGCAAACAGAGCGCCTCGGGCTCTTGGTCTGCGCCGAGACTCCCGCGGGCGCCATCGGATGGGGCGATGCAGCGCCGCTTCCTGGCTTCAGCCGCGAGACGCTCGCGGAGACGGGGGCGGCGCTGGAGCGGGCGGCCGCAGGCGACACGAGCGCGCTGCCGCCGGCCGCCCGGTACGGGCTCGACCTCGCCCTCGCCGACGCGGCCGCACAGGAGGACGAGCATCGACTCTCTTTCTCGGCCGACCCCGACGTGACGGTCCCGCTCGCCGGGCTTGTCCTGGGCGGCGCGGCGTCCGAGCGCCTCGCCCACGCTGAGCGCCTCGCCGCAGCGGGCTACCAGACGGTCAAGCTCAAGGTCGGCCGGGGAGACGTCCTGACTGACGCCGAACTCGTCCGCGATGTGCGCGCCGCTGTTGGGCCGGCCGTCGCGCTGCGCCTCGATGCCAACCGCGCGTGGTCGCCCGAGGACGCCCGGCGCTTCGCGGACGCGGTCTCGGGCGTCGTGCTGGACTTTGTCGAGGAGCCGCTCGCCGACGCGGCAGGCCTGCCCGAGCTGTGGCTCGACACGGGCCTGCCGATCGCACTCGACGAGACTCTTCAGGCACCAGGCGGCGTCGACGCGCTCCGCGGCTGGGTGTCGGCCGCCGTCGTCAAGCCGACGCTCGTCGGCGGGATCGGGGCGGCACTGGAGATTGCCGCCCGCGCGCAGGAGGTGGGCGCACGGGTCGTCATCAGCGCGGCCTTCGAGAGCGGCGTCGGCCTGCGCGGGCTCCTCGCCCTCGCGGCGGCAACAGGCGGGCACGCGGCGGGACTCGATACCTACCGCTGGCTCGCCCGCGACGTGCTCGCGGACCGCCTGCCGCTCGACCGTCCGCTCGTCGACGTGCCCGGCCTGCTCGCGCGGCCCGTCCGGATCGTGCTGTGATCCCCGATCCGGTCCGACACCACGCCACGGCCCGCCCCGACGCCCCGGCGGTCGTGACCGAAGCCGGCGTGTGGACGTGGGCCGATCTCGACGCGCGCGTCTCGGGGTGCGCGGCGCGGCTGTGCTCGCTCGCCTCGGGGCCCGAGA
>DASVSE010000103.1:0-3127 GCA_036388235.1 Rubricoccaceae bacterium
CCGGATCGACGGCGCCTTGGGCGCGGTAGAACAGGACACACGCGCCGCCAGCCTCGGTCAGCGCCTGGGCTGCTTCGGGCGGAAGGTTCCACGCAGAGAGCAGCCGACCCAGCGCCTCGCCTGCGACGAACTGGGCGGCCGGGTTGAGCACCACGCGCGACTCCCAGGGCCGGTGCTCAAGCGGGGCGAGGACGGGCTGCCCGCCATGCAGGCGCGTCGCGCGGACCGGCGGCGGCGTCGAGATGAGGCGCGGCGGGCCGTCGGTTTGCGGGTCGACAGGATGCATCGGATCGGGCCTACCCGACGAGGAGCGGTGAGCGCGTCAGGGAAGGGAAGCGGCCGGGTTACTCGCTCGCCGCAGAATCCGCAGGAGCGTCCGTCGCAGACCCTGCCGCAGCGAGGTCGATCCCCGTTACGAGGTTGACGATCTCGGTGTCGGGGCAATCGGGGTTGCCCTGGCAGGACTCGGCCAGGACCGGGCTCGGCGTGACCGTCAGCGAGACGCGCTGGCCGACGAGGTCCTCGCGCTCGCAGAACCCGAAGTCCGCCATGTCGGTCCGCTCGGGCTCGCCATCGGCCTGGACGGTGAGGTAGCACGCGATGTCGCCGTTCTGCATCGAGATCAGCCGGACGGGCTGGCTATAGTCCGTACTGTCCGGCGACGTGAGGACACTGTCGGTCGAGACGGGCGGGTTCGAGGCGTCCACAGGAACGGCCGTCGTCTGCTCCGTCTCGGACCCGCAGGCCGAGAGAAAGACGAGGGTGGAGAGGGTCAGGAGCGAGCGCATGGGGTGATGCTAGGTGAAGAGGAGGCGGCAGACCCAGACCGCCAGGATCACGGCGGCCGCATCGGCGATGAGGCCTGAGGGGACCGCGTGGCGCGTCCGCTTGATGCCGACCGCGCCAAAATACACGGCGATAACGTAAAACGTGGTTTCCGAGGAGCCGAACATGGTCATGCCCATCCGGGTCCGGATGTCGTCGAGGCCATAGGTCTGTCCGAGGTCAACGACGAGCGCGGCCGAGCCCGAGCCCGTCAGCGGGCGCACGATGGCCATCGGGAGCAGCTCGGGCGGGAAGCCGATAAGGCTGAAGAGCGGATTGAGGGCGGCCGTCAAGGCCTCCATCGCGCCCGAGGCGCGAAACATCCCGACGGCGAAGAGGATCGCGACGAGGTACGGGATAATCCGCACTGCGACCGAGAAGCCTTCTTTGCCGCCCTCGACGAACGACTCGTAGACGGGCACGCGGCGGGCGAGCCCGTAGAGCGGGATTCCGACGATCATCAGCGGCAGGACGAACGTCGAGAGGAGGCCGATGGCACTGCGAAACGACTCCATGGCTCAGGAGGGGTCCGGGGTGGAAGTGGCCGGCACGGGCGTCGCAGGGAGGCGGTAGCGCTTGGACCGCGCGAGCAGCTTTGCCGCGACAATTCCGACGGCGAGCGCGCCGAACGTCGTCAGGACGATGGCGCCGTAGACGGCGTTGATCTCGAGCCCGATGAGGGCAACGAGCAGGACCGGTGGGACAAGCTGCACGGACGCCGTGTTGATCGTGAGCAGCATCACCTGCGCGTCCGATGCCGTTTCAGGATTCGGGTTGAGCGTTTGCAACTCCTCCATCGCCTTGATGCCGAACGGCGTCGCGGCGTTGCCCAGCCCGAAGACGTTCGCGGCGAGGTTGAGCGCGATCATGCCCAGCGCGGGGTGGTCCGGCGGGACGTCCGGGAAGAGAGGCCGCAGCAGAGGCCGGACCAGGTGGACGAGCGCGCGGACCACACCGGCGTCCTCGGCAATGCGCGTGAGCCCGAGAAAGAGGACGAGCACACCGATCAGGCCCAATGCGAGCGTCGCCGCCGTCTCGGCCATGTCGAGCGCCGCCGCCGTGATGGCCGTCAGCTTGACAAAGTGGACGGGCGCGAAGGCGAGTCCGGCCGAGGCGCGCGTCCCGCCCGGCCCGACGGCAAAGGAGACGAGGCGTCCCTGGAGCACCTTGTCGCGCGGGTTGGTGGCGTCGCGGACGGCGTCGAGGGGCGCCGGGAGCGTCGCCTCGGCGTCGTCGAGGCGGAGCTCGTAGCCGGTCTCGGTCCGGCGGATCGTCGCGGCATAGGCCGAGTCCGGCGTCGCGGTCGTGTCGGCGCCGTAGTGGTCGCGGAAGGCGCCGGCGTCGATGCGCAGCGTCGCCGCTTGCTCGTCGGCCTCGCGGTCGAAGGGGGCGGCGAGGTCGAGCGCGACCGGGAGCGGGGTCCCGTTGCGGTACGTGTCGCGGGTGAGGTCGAGCGCGTCGGAGCCGACGGCGAAGGCGAAGCTCAGCACGATGAGCCCCGCCCAGATGTAGTTCAGCATGGACGGCGAGGGGGACGCCGGAAGGTCGCCGCCGGGCCCGCCCGACGCAACCGCGCGTTTTGCCGAAGCCCCGCCTCGGCCGTGGCTCAGCCGACGAGCGCGGCGTCGAAGCGGGCCGTCGCCTCGTCAGCGAGCGCCTCGGCTGTCGCGCCGCCGGGAGGGCGCGTCTCGACCGGCGACCCCAGCGGCGTGACCGTAACCGTGAACGGGACGGTCCGCGCACACAGCCGCCATAGCGGGCCGACGAGCGTCTCGTCCTCCCACACGGCATAGCCGGGCGGACTGAAGGCGAGCGCGACCAGGAGGATATCGGCGTCGGCGTCCTGCGCGACCTCGAAGGCGCCGAGGCGGAGCGGCCCTACGCTAGGGCCAGTCGTGATGCCACCCTCGGGTGCAAGTGCGACCGGAAGGGGCGACCGGGCGACGGCGGCGCGGAGTGCCCCGCGGGCTGCCTCACGGCTCTCGTCGCGCCCGCGGTTGACGAACAGCGTCCCGATGGCCGACGCCATCCAACCGATGAACGGGATCCGTCGCACACCCTGGGTCGCCAGAAAGCGGACCGGCGTGATGGCCATGAGTGCGATCGGATCGAGCCACGCGAGGTGGCTGAAGAACACGAACCCACGGTGCGCACGAAGGGCATTGCGCCCGTCGACGATGAGCCGGATGCCCGTTATGGCAACAAACAGTCGCGAGATCCCGACAGCGACGTGAACGGCTAGCTGGACTCCACGTGGGCGGACGGGGAGCAGAGCCGACACCAGGAGCACGAGCGTTCCGAC
>DASVSE010000104.1:0-11294 GCA_036388235.1 Rubricoccaceae bacterium
GCCACACACAACACAAGAACCGTATCGGGACGATTGGTACGTCTGTGCAGCCCGGCTGCGCGCCTTTCACGTCTGCCGGCTCCGCCGGCGCAGGTCCCGCACGTTTCATGTTGCGTTCCGTCCCGTCGGGCTTGCCGTCCGCTGCCCGCCTTCTCCTGGCCGGTGCACTCGCGGTGGCGCTCGCTGCGCCTCTTGCCGCCCAGACCGTCCAGGCAGACGAGGCTGCCCCGCGGGCCGAGTGGGCTGCGCCTCGCACCGACGGTGCGACGGTCCGCGTGATCGCCGAGGACGCATCGTCCGTCACGGTCGAGGTCGTCGCGTCGTGGCCGACGGCTCTCGCCGATGCCCTCGCGCGTGCCGGCAACGATCTTGCGTACGTGACCCCGGCGACCCTTGCCGTCGTCGCCTCGGGCAGCCGCACCGACATCTCGTACGAGGTCGCCCTGACCTCGCGCGTGCCGCCTGCCGTCGAGGTGATCAGCGAGGACGTGGAGTGGGAGCCGGTTGCTGCTGAGCTCAGCGCACGCCTGGCCGAGTTGAACCGGCCCGCGGCCCGCGTCGAGGGCGTCGGCGAGCTGCGCCGCGAACTCGTCGGGTCGCTCTCGGTCGCCCTGCTGCGCGTCGACGGCAACCGCGTCGGGCGGCTGCGGCGCGCCGTCGTTCGGGTGCCGCGGCCCACGCTTCGCGTCGCCTATGCCCGCGGCGGGACCGGCAACCCCCACCTCGCCGTCACCCGCAGCGCCCTCGCCGACGGGCAGTGGTACCGCCTCGACGTCCCGACGGAGGGCGTCTACCGCCTCACCGCCGCCTTCCTCCGGGACTCGCTCGGCGTCGAGGCTGCCGATCTCGGCCGCGTGCAGGTCTATGGCAACGGCGGCCGCATTCTCCCCGAGGTCACGACCGACCCGCGCCCGGCCGATCTCCGTGAGGTGCCGACGCTCGTCGCGGGTGACGGCGTTCTCTTCTTCGCCGAGGGCCCGTCGTGGTGGACGTTCGTGCCGCCGGTCCCGGCCATCCCGCCGGGCCCGACCTACCCGAACGGCGTTCCCGAGGTGCCGGGCTACTGGACGCACGACATCAGCCCGTTCTCGAACACGACCCGGTACTTTGTCCGCGTCGACGCCGCCTCGCCCCGCCGCCTCGCCACCGAGGCGTTCCCGGGGTGGACCGACGCCGAGCGCCTCGCGACCGTCACGCAGCGCATCTTCCACGAGCGCGACCTCTACAACCACGAGCGCGATGGCTCGGGGTCGGGCCTCGACTGGATGGGCGAGGAGCTTACGCGGCTCAGCTCCGGTTTTACAACGCTGGACAACGCCGTGACGGACGGCATCACGGGGACGGTTCGGTACCGTGCCCGGGTCGCGGCCCGCACGGACCGCGCGATTTCAATTACGATGTCGGCTGGAGGCGAGACGCTCGCGTCCGTTTCCCCAGGTACCATCGACCTGACGTTCCGCAACATCGGGGCCCTGCTCACGGACCGGTTCATCGACGTCCAGCGGCCCGCGTCGTCGTCGCTTGCCATGACCTTCCGCGCGTCGGGAGGCATCTCCACGAGCCAGTCGTGGCTGGACTGGGTCGAGGCCGTCTACGAGCGCGCTCCGACAGCTGCGAGCGGAGTCGTCCGCTTCGTGACACCGGGCGGGCGCCGTGGCCGCTTTGAGGTTCCGCTCACGGGCTTCTCGGCGCCGCCTGAGGTGTGGGATGTGACCGAGTCCGGCAGCATCCGCCGCCTCGGCGTTCAGTCGCAGGGCGGCGCTTTCGTCGTTCAGATCGACGCATCGGAAGGCCCGCGCGAGATCGTCGCCTTCGACGCCTCCTCGGCTTACGTCTCGGCCCCGCCGCTCGGCGGGACGGCCGTCGCCAACCAGAACCTGCACGGCTTGGGCGGCAGTCCGTCATACGTCGTCGTGACGCACCCGGACTTTCTCGAGCAGGCGACGCGCCTCGCCGAGCACCGCCGCGCCAACGACGGCCTTGAAGGCGTCGTGGTGACGACGGACCAGGTGTTCAACGAGTTCGCGTCGGGCGTGAGCGACATGCGGGCGATCCGCGACTACCTCAAGTTCCTCTACGACCGCGCGCCCGACGCCGACCGCCTGCCGAAGTACCTGCTCCTGTTCGGCGACGGCCACTTCGACTACCGCAGCATCAACCGGACCGGCGTCCCGAACTTTGTCCCGGTCTACGAGACCGAGAACATGTTCGACCGGACCGACTCGTACACATCGGACGACTACTTCGGCATCCTCGCCGACGGCGACGGGCGGTGGACAACGCAGGCCGAGCGCGTTCAACTCGGCATTGGCCGCCTGCCAGTCCGAACCGGTGACGAAGCCCGCTACGTCGTCGACAAGATCCTGCTCTACGAGTCGCCCGCCGCGCTCGGCGCGTGGCGCTCGACGGTGACGTTCGTCGGGGACGACCAGTACCCGAACGAGTGGGACCACGACCTGCACGTCCTCAACGCCGACGGGACGGCGGCCCAAGCCGAGCTCACGGATCCGACGCTGACGGTCCAGAAGATCTACGCCCCGTCGTACCCGCTCGTGCGGCAGGGCGGGATCAACCGCCGGCCGGCTGCGACCGAGGCCGTCGTCCGGTCGCTCAACGAGGGCACATTGATCTGGAACTCCTCGGGCCACGGCAGCCCCGAGAACCTCGGCGACGAGCGCTACTTCACCGAGGACGTCCTCAACGCGCTCGACAACACGACCCGGCCGAGCATCTTCGTCACCGCGACGTGCTCGTTCGGCAAGTACGACCTCGACGTGAACCAGAGCATGGCCGAGCAGGTGCTCCTCCGCCCCGAGGGCGGAGGAGTGGCCATGTTCACGACCGTCCGCGTGGTGTACACCAGCGCGGGGGCGACCGACGGGACCAACTTCGGCCTCAACGTGGAGCTGACCGACCAGATGCTCCGCCGAGACGCGGCTGGCCTGCCGCGCCGCCTTGGCGACGCGCTGTTCTCGACCAAAAACTCGATCCGCGGCGCCAGCCTCAACAACCGCAAGTTCAACCTCCTCGGCGACCCCGCGATGCGGATCGGCCTACCGGAAGGCCGCGTCGAGATTGAGACGCCGGCTGCCCTCCGCGCCTACGATGAGGCGACCGTCACCGGCCGCATTCTGCGTCCCGACGGATCGGTCGACGGTGGCTTCTCGGGGGTCGTCGATGTCGAGGTGTACGACGCTGCGCGCGTGGTCCGGATGCCGCCGACGCCGCCGGAAAACTCCCTGCCCGTGTATATCCCCGGTGGGACGTACAGCGTCCAGACGGACGCGATCTACGCCGGCCGGGCTACTGTCACGGCGGGCCAGTTCTCGGCGACGTTCCGCGTCCCGCAGGACGTCTCGTACTCCGGGCTGCCGGCCAAGGTGTTCGTCTATGGCCTCTCGGGCGAGGCCGACGCCTCCGGCGCCTCGCGCCGGGCGGTCGTCTCGACGGAGGCCGGCACGCGTCCCGACGATTCGGCCGGCCCGAGCGTTCGCCTGTTCCTCGGGGACACGACGTTCGTCTCTGGTGGAATCACGTCGCCAGACCCGGTGCTGATCGCGCGCCTCTCAGACGCATCGGGGATCAACACCGTCGGCGCGGGCGTGGGGCACGAGATTCTGCTCACCATCGACGGCGACGATGCGACGGCCATCGATGTTGGACGCTACTTCTCCGGCGACCTCGACACGTACCGGTCGGGCATGGTCCGCTTCCCGCTTCCGCGCCTCGCGCCGGGCGCGCACACGGCCCGCTTGACGGCGTGGGATGCAGTGAACAATGCCTCGACGGCCGAGATCTCCTTTATCGTCACCGAAGGGGCCGGACTCACCGTCAGCAACCTCTTCCCGTACCCCAACCCGACGGCTGGCCCGACGCGCTTTACGTTCGAGCACAACCAGCCATCGGGCACGCCCGCCCGGATCCAACTCCGCATTTACACGGTCAATGGCCGGCCCGTCCGCACCATCACCGGCGACGAGGCGTTGCCAGGAGGTGTGCTTACCGCCGGGATCGTTCAGATTCCGTGGGACGGCCTCGACGACGACCTCGACCGCCTGGCAACCGGCGTCTACCTCTTCCGCCTTCGCATCGAGACCGACGGCACGGCCGGTGCGCCGGCCGAGACGATCGAACGCGTCGAGCGCCTCGCCATCATCCGCTGACCCGTCTCTGGGCGTCTGCCCGACCCATCGTTTCTTCCGCGGCGCCACGTGCGCGCCCCACCGACCGCCTTCGGGCACCCCTCATGTCTCCAGTCTCTCTGTTCGCTTCGCGTGGTGCGGCCGTCCTCGGGCTTCTCGCGCTCGTCGCGCCGGCCCGCGCGCAGGAGTCGGTCGTCCTCACGACGGCCGTTCCATTCCTCCAGATTGAGCCCGATAGCCGCGCGGCCGGCATGGGCATGACGGGCGTCGCCCTCGCCGACAACGCGACGGCCGTCTTCTGGAACCCCGCCGGGCTGGGCAACCAGACCGGGACCGAGGTCTCGTTCACGACCGCGCCGTGGCTGCCCGCGCTCGGCGCGGACCTTTCCTACAACTACCTCGCGGGCAAGTACAGCCTCGGCTCGGCCGGGACCGTCGGCGGGCACTTCACGTACTTCAACCTCGGCGAGCAGCAGGCGACGGACGAGTTTGGCAACTCGCTCGGCGACTTCCGCTCGTTCGAGCTCTCGACGGGCCTCTCGTACGGCAAGGCGATCACGCCGAACCTCTCGGTCGGCACCGGCGCGCGCGTCGTGTACTCCAACCTCACGGGCGGGCTCGACGTCGGCAACGCGTCGACATCGGCCGGCCTCACGTTCGGCGTTGATCTCGGCGTGATCTACAAGGGCCCCGAGCTCGGCCTCGGGCAGTCGACGCGGCCGAGTGTCGCCTTCAGCCTCGCCAACTTCGGTCCGGGCATCTCCTACACGGAGAACTCGGAGTTCTCGGACGCTATCCCGACGACGCTCCGCTTCGGCGGCGCGATCGACACGCGCCTCGACGACTTCAACCGCGTTACGCTCGCGCTGGACTTCAACAAGGTCCTCGTGAGCCGCGACTCGACGGGCACCTACGACTCGCCCGCAACGGCGCTCTTTTCGTCGTGGGGCACGCGGACGATCAACACGCGCGCCAGCCAAGGCACGTGCGCCGACTTCGCGTCTGACAACGACGCGTCGAACGACAACGCGTGCAAGTCGCTCGGTGCGCTGCAGCAGCTCACGCTCGGTGCGGGCCTGGAGTACTGGTACAACGACCTGCTCGCGCTCCGCGGCGGCTACTTCTATGAGGACCCGGCCAACGGCAACCGCCAGTTCCTGACGGCCGGTGCGGGCATCCGCTACAGCCTCATCGGCGTCGACATGTCGTACATCTACGCGCTCGCCGAGGAGTCGGCCGTCGCGGGGCAGCTCCGCTTCTCGCTCCTGCTCAACATCCCGCGCTAACCCGGGGACCGTCGTATGAGAAGGGGTTGAGGGGAGCATGCGTCTCTCTTCAACCCCTTCTCCGTTTACGCCCGCCACGCTGCCCTTTCGATGACCAACACTGGAGCATTCCTGCTTTTCTCGGGCGTGCTGCTTGCAGCCGTCGGGGCAGGGGAAGGGCTTCGAGTGGGCCTCGGATGGGCACCGGAGAGCACGCGCCGGGTCGTTCACGCGGGCGTCGGCATTGCGACGGCGCTGTGTCCGCCGCTGTTCTCGTCGCCTGCGCCGGTGTATGCGCTCACCGTCCTGTTCGTCGGGGCGAACGCAGTCGCGCTCCGGTGTCGCTGGTTTCCGGCGATCCACGGGGCGCAGCGGGCGAGCCTCGGGACCGACCTATTTCCGGCCGCGCTCATCGGCGCCCTATTCCTGTGCTGGACGCTGGATCCAGGCCGGGTCTTCGTGCTCCAGACGGCCTTTCTCGTGCTCGGACTCGCCGACCCTGCCGCCTCGCTTGTCGGAACTCGAGCCGCACGTCCGGGGCGATACACGGTTGCCGGAGCCGTAAAGTCGGTCGCTGGCTCGGCCGCGTTTGCCCTCGTCTCGGCAATTTGCACGGCTGCGATGCTGATCTGGGTCGCACCTGCGTCGTGGGGAGCGGCACAGATCGTGGCCGGAACGCTCGCCGTCGCCGGCGTCGCGACGGCGTGCGAAGCGTCCGGCCGGCGCGGCTGGGACAACGTGTTGATCGTGCTCGGCGTGGTCGTGCCACTCGCCGCGATCGACGCGCGGCCTGATGCAGCAGGGCTCGTCGCCGCCGCCGTCGGGGCGGGTGTGGTGTTTGGCGCTGCCGCGTTCCGCGCCCGCGCGCTCGACCTCTCGGGTGCTCTCGCTGGAGGTGTGCTTGCCTTTCTGCTCGTCGCCGTTGGCGGAGTGGCGTGGGCCGTGCCGGCGCTCGCATTCTTCGTCGCGTCGAGCGCGCTGTCGCGCGTGGGACGGGCTCGCAAGGCCGACGCTGAGGCGCTTGCTGAAAAGGGGAGCCGCCGCGACGCAGGCCAGGTCGCGGCAAATGGCGGCATCGCTGCGGCGCTGCTCGCTGCAACCCTATTCTGGCCCGACGCCACACCTGCCCTCTATGCCGCCTTTCTCGGCGCGTTTGCGGCCGCAGCAGCGGACACCTGGGCTACGGAGATCGGCACGCTCGTTGGTGGGCCGACGCGGCGGCTGGGTCTGGGACCGCGCGTCGCGCCTGGGACGTCTGGGGGCGTCTCGGCTGCGGGCACATTGGGTGCCATCTCGGGGGCGGCGTTCGTCGCGATGGCTGCCCTGCCTTTCACCTTGCCCGCCGTTTCGCTCGCGGTCGCACTGGCCGGTGTGGCCGGGGCGTTCATCGATACGGTCCTGGGCGCGACTCTCCAGGCCCGTTACCGCCTCGCCGACGGCACGACGACCGAGCGCGCGCCGTCCCCGTCTGCCGCACCCGCGTTCGGCATCGCCGGCGTCACCAACGACTGCGTCAACGGTGTCTGCACGCTTGTCGGCGCCCTCCTTCCGCTTCTCATTCGATGACCCGTTTCGCTCTCGCCCTGCTCCTAATCGTGCCCGCTGTCCGGGCGCAGCCTGCGGCGCCCGAGGCCCTCTCGCCGGCTGCGGCACGCGCGCTCGGCATCGAGACCGCAGACGGGGCGCGGCTGTGGACAAGCGGCCACGCCGATCTGCTCGCGTTCCGGTTGGAGGCGGCTCGCCGGGCATTCGGCGCTCTCGGACGGGCGGAGCCAACGCGCGCGGCGGGGGCACTCGGCCTCGAATCGGTCGCCCTGTGGCAGGCGCTCGCCGAGGAGCGGGCACCGTTCCCCGACCGGTTTTACGCCCTCAACGACTCGCTGGACCGGATCGCCTCGGCGCTTCCCGAGACGCCGTCGGGCCGGCTCGTCCGCGCGACGGCCGTGCTGCACCGCGCCCTCATGCTCGCTCGCGAGGAGCGGTACGCCCGCGCCGGGCTCGCCTTCCGCGACGCGTGCGGCCGGTTTCGCGCGCTTCCAGACTCGCTTCCGGACGCGCTCTTCGGACAGGGCGTCTGCGAGGCGGCGGCGGGCTCGATTCCGTCCAAGTACCGTTGGCTCGGGCGCGTGTTTGGCTTTTCAGGGACCGTCGCCGGCGGGATCGACAAACTGTCCCGAGCGGCCAGTGGGTCGGGGGGGTTCGCAGTCGAGGCGACCACCGCCTTCGCCATTGTCGATGCGACGCTGAACGAGCGGCGCGCGGGCGGGCTGGACCGCCTCGCCGAGGCGGCTGCAGCGCGGCCGGGGAGCCCCGTGCTGGCGTACCTCCGCGCGTTCTACCTGCTCTCCGACCGGCGTGCCGTCGAGGCCGAGGCCGACCTGCGCCGTGCTGCAGCCGCCCTCGCCGCGCCCGGCGCCGCCGCGTTCCCCTTCGTCGATGCCGACTTGGGCATGGCCCTGTTCCGTCAGGACCGCTTTGCCGAGGCTCTGCCCCTGCTGAGCCGGTACGCGCGGACCTTCCGCGGCAGCGCCCTTCTCGCTCAGACGACGCTCCACGCTGGCCTGGCGGCCGAACTCACGGGCGACCGCCGGACGGCCGAGACGTTTTACGCCCGCGTCCGTGCCGCGCGCGACTACGATGTCGATCTGGCCGCGACCCGCGAGGCTGCCCTCCGCCGCACCACGCCACTCACGCCCGCTGGACGTTCGCTCTTGCTCGGCAGGAACGCATACGACAGCAACCGTCTCGACGAGGCGATCCGTCGCCTCCAGCCGGTTCTGACGAACGCTGCCCTTTCCGAGACCGAGCGCGCTGAGGCGGCGTACCGCACGGGCCGCGCGTACCAGGCGCAGCGCATCCCTGCCGAGGCGGTCCGCCACTTCGAAATCGCCAGCGCACGAGCCGGTGACCCGCTCGCCCGGTGGCGTCCATGGTCGCTGTACCACATCGGCGAGCTTCACGAGAGTGCGGGCCGGCGTGACGAGGCCCGCGCCGCCTACCGGGCCGCACTCGCGGCCGAAGGCGCCTACGACTACCGAACGAGCCTTGAACAGCGGGCGCGAACCGCTCTTGCCCGCCTCGGCTAACCCTATGCGTCTCGCGTCCCCGACCGGCCTCTGCGTTCTCGCGTTCCTGGCAGGCCTCTGCCGTCCGGCACACGCTCAGTCCGAGGCGGCAGGTCCTGCGGTCGCATGCACTCTCACCGCCGATGCACCCGGTGCGCGGCCGGTGCCAGAGCACGCGCACCGCGGCGCCCGCCCAGCTGCGTGCCCTGCAGCCGAGCGGACGGCCCGCTTCGAGGTCGAGTACGTCGGGTTTCCAGCGGACGCACGCGCCGCGTTTCAGGCAGCCATCGATGTGTGGGCATGTCGGGTGGTCTCGCCGCGCCCGATCCGCGTGCTTGCCCGTTGGGAGGATTTGGCCGCGACGACACTCGGCTCGGCCGGCCCCTACCTGCTGCGCAACTTCGACGGCGCCCCGCGCCGGGACACGTGGTACCCGTCGGCTCTCGCCGACGCCATTGTGGGTCGTGACCTCGCCCCGAACGACCCAGACCTCACCGGCTCGTTCAACCGCGCCTTCGGGGCGTGGCACCTCGATCCCACGACGCCTCCTCCCCCGGACCGCTTTGACCTCGCGACGGTGGTGCTGCACGAGATCGGGCACGGGCTCGGCTTTATCGGTGCCCTCGCGGTTGAGAACGGGCTCGGCTACGTGGGAGCGCCGGGACGCACGCGGGGGCCGTACGCCTTCGACGTGTGGACCGAGACGGGGGCGGGGACGCCACTGCTCGACGCGCGCACGTTCCCCGATGGGTCGGCTGCCCTGTCGGCGGCTCTCCGCAGTGACGACGTCTACTTCGATGGCCCGGCGGTGCGCCAGGCAACCGCCGAAGCAGTTCCGCTCTACGCACCAGCGATATGGGATGACGGGGCCTCGTACTCCCACCTCGACGAGGCCGCGTTTACCCCTGGGACGCCCGACGGCTTGCTCACGCCGTTTCTGTCCCGCGGCGAGGCAGTCGACGAGCCTGGAACGGCCGTTTGTGCCGTTCTCGCCGATGTCGGGTGGGCACTGTCAGGCGACTGCGCTGCGCGGGTTGGGGACCGACCCGAGGTGCTGAGTGGGATTCGGGCTGTCCGAACCGGCCCGAATCCGGTCGCTCGCGAGACGTCGGTCCGTGTGACGCTGCCCGAGGCGGGCCGCCTGCACGCGTTTCTGGTCGATGTGCTCGGCCGCCGCGTGGCACTTCTCGAGGACCGTAGCGCGGCAGCCGGCGATGCCGTCGACGTGATTGTCGACACGCGCGATCTCGCCGCGGGCGTCTACCGCATCGTCATCCACGTCGGAGCCGACCGCGCGGTTGTGCCGATTATTGTTGCGAGGTGATGCGCCACGCGACCGTCCACGGTTCACGGCGTCTTGGACGCGCGGACCCCAGAGAGGCAGCGTATCTTGGCCACACGCGCCCGTAGCTCAGCTGGATAGAGCGTTGGTTTCCGGTACCAACCGACGCCCCGCCTATCCAGCCGACCTCCGGCCGCGTGCGGTCAAGATCCGCCCCCCAGTGGGCAAAATCTCATGCACCCGTAGCTCAGTGGATAGAGCGTCCGGTTCCGGTCCGGAAGGCCGCAAGTTCGACCCTTGCCGGGTGTACCCCCAACCTCGCCCCCAGCCAGAACGCGCCTCGCGCGCGCTTCAGATGGGAGATAAGGAAACGAGCCGTTACGATTCCGCCCCGCCCGGTGCCCTCTAAAGGCACCGGGCGGGGCTTTCTTTTTCAGGCATGGTAGACGCTACAGGGCGGCTCATCACTACCCCCACACACTGATGAGCAGTCTTTACACACGCGGCGGCAACTGGTACGTCCAGTACACCGAGAAGGCGAGGGCAGCGGCAGGCGAGTCCGAGAAGCGGCGCTTCTCGCTCGGCACCGACGACGAGCGAACCGCGCGCACGATCCAGAGCCGCGCGGACTTCCTCTACGAGACCGGCGCCTGGGACCCGTGGGACGAAGACCTCGACCACGCGATCAAATCGAAGGAGCGGCAGGCCCGCCGCGACGAACTGACGATCCTCGGGCGCCTCAAGTCGCCCGGCGAGCAAGGCGCGTGGCAGATTGTCGAAGCCGTCCGCGACTTTCTCCAGCGGCCCGAGCTGCGCGACTCGACGCGCCGGAGCTACGCCTCGGTCCTCGAACAGATGGTGAGCGAAGGCCTCGACCCCGAGACGGGCCAGCTCGACAAGCAGCGCATCGGGACGTGGCTCCGCAAGGGCTCCGAGGGCCGTCAGGCGAGCTACATGGTCCCCATCCGGGCCTTCGACAAGTGGGCGCGCGCCCACGGCTACATCCCCGACGATGCCGCGTTCGTGCCGCCGTCGTCGGCCAAGAACTCGGCCCGCCTCGAGTTCTACACGCCGCAGGAGCACGCCAAGATCATGGCGTACCTGAACGGCCTGGGCGACCCCCTCGGCCGCTGGCTGGGGCCCATCGTCGAGACGACCGTCTACACCGGCCTCCGGCTCTCCGAGGTCGGCGCCGCCCGCGTCGAGTGGTACGACGACGCCCAGCAGACGCTGTCCATTCCGAGCGACTCCGGCAAGTCGAAGCGCAACGACACGCTCTACGTCCCGACCGTCGCCCAGCCCACGTTCCGGCGTCTCGCCGAGCAGAGCCGCCGCGGCTTTCTCTTCGAGTACAAGGGCCGTCCACTCACGCCTCATCATACGGGTCGCGAGTTCAAGGCAGCGCGTGAGGCCGCCGGTGTTACCAAAGGCACCTTCCACACACTCCGTCACACGTGCGCCAGTTGGCTCGCGCAGGGCGGCGCGCCCGCCTACGCGATCCAGAAGCAGATGCGACACGCGTCGATCGAGACGACGATGC
>DASVSE010000105.1:0-7199 GCA_036388235.1 Rubricoccaceae bacterium
TCGCTCGGCGTCGGCCTCCGGGCGAGCATCCTCGGGGCGTTCGTGCTCCGCTACGACGTCGGCTACCGCTTTTTGGACGGCTTCCAGTGGGGCGAGCGGCAGGCGTTCCGGCAGTTCTTCTTCGGGTACGACTTCTGATGCCGACCCTCGTTCTGTCTCGCAGCGCTTGGGTGCTGGTCGCGCTTGCGACGTCTCTGATGGCCGGATGTGGCACGATCCGGCTGGACCGGCCGCTCGTGCCGGCCGCTCTGACAGTGCCCCCGGCACCACCGCTCGTTCGCGCCTGGGAAATCGACGTCGGCGGCGCGTTCGGACCCGCGGCGGCGACGGTTGCCATGGGCCACGTCGTGGTCGGAACGCGCAATGGGGAGGCCGTCGTCGTCGACGTGGTCTCGGGCCGCCGCATCGGCGGGCTCGACGTCGGTGCAAGCATCGAGGCGAGCGCCGTGCTATCGCCCGACGGGGCGACGCTTTTCGTCCCGGTCGCTCGGGGACGGACGGCTGTCGTGGCCCATGGCCTGCTGGACGGTGCGCGGCGCTGGCGCTGGCGCGGCGAAGGGCCCGCAGAAGCCGCGGATGCCGGCCTCATCCTCGCAGGTGGAGTGGTCGTGGTGCCCCTTCACGGCGGGACGACGCTCGGCCTCGACGCCGCGACCGGAACTGAGCGCTGGCGCGCCCCAGGCGCGTCGGGCGCGCAGACTCACGCCGCCCCACTCGTGCTCCCGGGCGGCCTCGTCGCCGTCGCGGATGACCGCGGAACCGTGCGAGCCCTCGAGGCCGCGACGGGGGCGATCCGCTGGACGGCCGACGTCGGGGTGCCCGTCTACGTCGCGCCCGCCCTTGCCGGGGCGCGTTTGATCGTCTCGACAACGCGCGGCACGGTCGCGGCGCTCGACGCCGCGACCGGCCGCTCCCTCTGGACGGCCGAGCTTGATGCCTCCGGCTCTGCCCGCGTTACGACAGCATCGGCAGACGGCGACCGCGCCGTTGTAGGCCTGACCGATGGACGTGTCGTTGCCCTTGATGCAGGCACCGGCACCGTCGTGTGGACCTGGAAGGCAACGGGCGCCGTCGTTGCCCCGCCGTTGCTCGCGGGCGCGACGGTCTACGTCGGCACAATGGATCGACTCGTCGTCGCCCTCGACGCCGCGACCGGGGCCGAGACGTTTC
The DNA here is from genome assembly GCA_036388235.1 of Rubricoccaceae bacterium. Classification (GTDB taxonomy): domain Bacteria; phylum Bacteroidota; class Rhodothermia; order Rhodothermales; family Rubricoccaceae; genus DASVSE01. Next base: position 1,171 of record DASVSE010000105.1, read on the forward strand.
GGGTCGAGGTCCGGGGGCGCGTCAAAAGCGCGCTGGCGGTCGCGGCAGGCCGTCTGATTGTGCTCTCTGAACCCCGCCACGTCACGGCCTTCGACGCCGCACCCGGGCTCGCGGCCCGCCCCTGACCCATGCGCGCTATCATCGTACTCACCGTGCTCACCGTGTCTGCAGCCTCACCCGCTGCGGCTCAGACGGCGACCGTCCGCGTCACGGCTCCTGCCGGTGCCGACGCGTTCGTCGCCATCGGCGACTCGGTAGCTGGCCGGCCCGGCGATGCGATCGCCGTCCCAGCAGATCGGCCTGTTCGAGTAGCCCTCGTCGAGGCCGGAGCCGCCTGGAATCCGCGCCGCGCCAGCGTGACGGTGTCGGTCCCCGTGGGCGACACGCTGGGCGTCGGGCTCGACCTCCCGGTCCGCGTCCGCATCGAGACGCTGCCGGCAGGCGCGTCCGTTGCCCTCGTTCTCCCCGACGGCACGTCGCGCGCCCTCGGCACGGCCCCGCTTACGGCCGATCTCGCGCCCGGGCAGGCAGGGACGCTCGTCGCGACTCTTGCCGGGTACCGCGAGGAACGGGCTCCTCTGGAGGCGTCCGGAGCGACAGAACCTGCCCGTCCGGTCACGCTGTTTCTCGCACCGGACGGGCTCACGGCCGATGCGCCGCCGGTGACGCTACTCACGACGGAACGCCGCGACCGGCGCGGCGCCTTTCTCGATGCTGGCATCGGGGCGCTCACGCTTGCCGCGGGCGCCGTAGCCGTGGTCACCAAGTTTCGCGCGGACCGGATCGACAACCGCTACCGTGACCCGGCGAGCGCCGAGCGTGGCGTCGAGTCATTGCGGGACGAGGCGCAGCGACTGGACCGCGTCTCACTCGTGGCCCTCGGCGCGATGCAGCTCGGCGTCGGGGCCATCGCTCTGCGGCTGATTCTGCGCTAGGCCTTGCCAACCCGCTCGGGCCCGCCCCGAGGCGGCTGCGGGCGCCTCGCCGCGCGGCGGTACCTTGCGGGCTCACCGACCGACCGACGCATGCCGACGCTCCGCGAGCGCCTCGACGGCGACATGAAAGACGCCATGCGCACCCGGGACACCGTCCGCCTGGGCACGATTCGCATGATTCGGACCGCGCTGACTGAGCGCGACAAGCAGGGCGCTGGCGAGGCGACCGACGCCGACGTGCTGGCCGTCGTGACGAAGCAGGCGAAGCAGCGCCGCGACTCGATTGCGCAGTTCGAGGCTGCAGGCCGTGAGGACCTTGCGGCTGCCGAGCGCGCCGAGCTCGCGGTCGTCGAGACGTACCTGCCCGCTCAGGCGACGGACGCCGAGATCGACGCGGCCGTCGCCCGCACCATCGCGGAGACGGGCGCGGCGACGATGAAGGACATGGGCCGCGTAATGGGAGGGGCCCTCAAAGCCCTCGGCGGCGCGGCCGACGGATCGCGCGTGCAGGCGGCCGTCCGGCGGGCGCTGGGCGCAGGTTGATGCTGGACCTCGTCCTCGCGGCCCTGCTCGCCCTCGGCCTCTGGCGTGGCCTCCAGACGGGCGCGCTTCTCCAGATTGTCGGTACGCTCGGCTGGATCGTTGCATTCGTGATCGCGACGGCCGTCATGGGCCCGTTCGGCGATGCAGCCGCGGCCAGCCTCGGCGTGAGCGGGCGTGTCGCGCCGCTGCTGGGGTTTGTCGTCGCCTTCGGGGTGGTCGTGATCGGGCTGACCGTCGCGGCCCACGGCATCCGCAAGACCCTCAAGGCGATCAAGCTCGGAGCGGTTGACTCGCTCGCCGGAGCGTTTCTGGGCCTCGTCCGCGCCGCGTTCGGGCTGAGCGTCTTTCTGCGCGTGACGGGGGTCTCGCTCCTGCCCGGGGGAGAGCCGCTCCTGATCTCGTCCGAGACGCGCGAGGCGTCGATCCTGTACCCGGCCGTCGAGGCTGCCGCACCAGCGGTGTGGAATGTGGCGCGGACCGTTTTTCCAGGCGCGCAGGAGCGTCTCGGAAGCCTGTTCAACTCCTTCGACGAAGGCACGCCGGAGGGCGAGTAGCGACGCACGGCTGGCACTCGGGCTTCGTACGCTGCCTTCTGACACTGCATTCCTCGATGGTCCCTGTCCGGCTCCAACTCCGCAACTTTCTCTCCTACGGCGAGAGTGCACCCGCGCTGGACTTCGACGCCTTCCACGTCGCGTGCCTCTCGGGCGGGAACGGGCAGGGGAAGAGCGCCCTCCTCGACGCGATCACGTGGGCGCTGTGGGGCGAGGCCCGGAAAAGCAGCGACAGCCGCAAGCCTGACGAGCAGCTCATGCGGGTCGGGGCGCGTGAGATGGAGGTCGATTTCGAGTTCACGCTCGGCGGCGCTGGCCACCGCATCGTGCGGCGCTACACGCAGACGGCGAGCGGCAAGACATCGAAGCCCGGACTCGAATTTCAGGCCTCTGACGGCTCGGGCGGCTACGTGGCGCTGACGGCCGAGAGCGTCCGTGCGACGCAGGCGGCCATCGACGCGCGCCTGGGAATCGACTACGAGACGTTCGTCAACTCGACGTTTCTGTTGCAGGGCCGGTCGGACGAGTTCACGCGCAAAAAGCCTGGAGACCGGAAGCTCATCCTCGCCCGCATCCTCGGGCTGGACCGCTACGACCGCCTCGCAACGGCAGCGGGCACGCGCTACTCGGCCCTTCGGGAGCGCTTTGCGAAGCTCGACGCCGAGGCCGAGCGGCTCGTCGCGGCAACCGAGCACGTGCCGGCGTGGCAGGCCGAGCGCGACGCGCTCGCTCGCGACATCGACGCCTCCGAGGCCGCCATCTCGGCGCTGGATTCGGCTCTCGGAGCCTCCGCGCAGGCCATAGCCGCCCTCGACACCGCTGCGTCTGACGACGCGCGGCTCGCCGACGCACACGCTCAGGCTACCGCCCGTCGCGCGGATGTCCGCACTGAGTCCGCCCGGCTCGACGAGCGCATTGCCGAGGCCGACGCGCTCGTCGCACAGGCCGAGCGGATCGAGGCCGACCACGCCCATTACGAGGTCGTCCGTGCCCGGCGGACGGTCCTCGACGAGGCGGCGACACTCCACGCTGCTCTCACCGCCCGGGCCGCCGCGCTCCGCCTGGACGTGCAGAAGGCGCTCGCCGACGCCGAGACGCGCCTTGCCCGCCTGGCGGCCGACGTGGACAATCTCCGCGAGCGCGTCCGCGAGGACGCGCTGATCGTTGCTGGGCGGGACCGCGCCGCTCGGGCCGTCGCGGCGAGCGATGCCGCCGTCGTCGAACGCGCCGCGCTGGAGCGGGTCCGAGTCATCCGGGAAACGGCGCAGCGCACCATCGACGGGATCGACCACCGCCTCGCGAGCGACCGAGGCGCGCTCCGAGGCGAGCAGGCCGGCCTTCGAACCCAGATCGAGGCCCTCCGCGCTGCAACGGCCCCCGCCGCCTCATCCGAGGCGGATGCACTTGAGCGGCAGGTTGCCGACGCCGAAGCCGCCGCGCGCGCCCTTGACGACGTCACGGAGCGCGGAACGACTCTCGCGCAGACCGTTGCGGGCCTCGACGCGACGCTGGCGCGGCTGGACGCCGACGCGGCAGCGCTTCGCGAACGACAGGCGAGGATCGGACAGACCCGAGACGAGACGTGCCCGACGTGCGGAACCGAACTCAACGACGACCATCGCGCGCACGTTGCCGACGCGATCTCACGTGACCTCGGGGTGATCGCTGAAACGGCCACCCGTCTTACCGCAGAGCGCGACGCGGCCACTTCGGCCCGGAACGCGCTCCGCGCTGACTTTGCTCGTCTCCGTGCGACGGTCGACGCGGGCCGCGCTGCAAGCGAGGCGCTTGCGACGGCACGCGAGCGCGAGGCCCGTCGCGCCGACGACGCCGCGCGTCTCGCCGAAGCTGAAGCGGCGTTTGCCCGCGTGACGGCTGATCTCGAAGGCGAGCAGTTTGGGGCGTCACTGCGCGCACAACGGTCAGAGGCAGAGCGGACGATCGATGCCCACCCGTTCGACACGGACCATTATGACGCCGTCACCCGCGATGCCGGTCTCCGGGATCACCATGCACGCGCCCTCCGCGAAATTGATGTAGCGGCCGAGCGAATGGCCGAGCGCATCGCAGAGGGACGGCGCAAAAAGACCGATCTCGAAGCGCGCCGGGCCGCCCTGGACGCGGGCGAGCCGGCCCGCGAGGCGCGAGACGCGCTCACCGCCGTCGAGGTGCAGGCAGCGGCCTCGGGCTACGACGCGGCCGAGCACGAACGGGTGTCGGCCGAGATGACGCGCCTCGCCGACGCACCGGCTCGGCTTGCACGCCTGCTGGATGTCCGCCGGAGCATTGCCGAGTGGGCCGAGCGGCGGGCGACGCTCGCGGCCGAAGCGCTCGCGCTGGATGCCGAGATGGCTCGGCTGTCGGCCCTTCGCGACGCGCTCTCCGAACGGCTTGCCGCTCGGGTCGGGGTTGAGGCCGAGCGTACCCGCCTCTCTGCCGAACGCGACGCGGCCACGCGCACGTTGGCCGACGCTCACGCGCGCCGCGGCGGTCTCGATGCTCGCCTGGAGCAGGCGGCGGCAGACCGCGCCTCGCTCGCGGCCACACGCGCCGACCTCGCAGACGCTCGCCGCGAGCAGAAGCTCTACGGGACGCTCCGTCGCGCCTTCGGCCGTCACGGCATCCCAAGCCTCATCATCGAGGAAACGCTGCCCGAGGTCGAAGAGCGCGCCAACGTGCTCCTGGATCGCCTCACCGGCGGCACGACCCGGGTCTCGCTCGAGACGCTCAAAGACAACAAGACGGGCGGCACGCGCGAAACCCTGGACATCACCATCACGGATGCACAGGGGGCCCCTCGGGCCTATGAGATGTACTCGGGCGGCGAGGCCTTCCGAGTCAACTTTGCACTTCGAATCGCACTCTCACAGCTACTCGCAGATCGTGCCGGCACGCAGATTCGCACGCTCGTTATCGACGAAGGGTTTGGCACCCAGGACGCGGACGGTCTCCATGCGCTCATCGCCGCCATCCGCACCATCCAGGACGACTTCGACAAGATCCTGGTCGTGACCCATCTCGAAGAGCTCAAAAACGCCTTTCCGGTCCGCATCGAAGTCCGCAAAGACCCCGTGAGCGGCTCGACCTTCGACCTGATCGGGATCTAGTCCTTCTGCTTCGTGAGCGACCGCACATGGACGCTGGAGTAGCGGTGGCGGACGGGGACCTCGCCCGCTCTGCGGCGCATCTCAAAGTGCGCCATGCGTGCAATCGACGGCGATGTCTCGTCGGCCTCGGCTTGAGGTTCAGCTGACTCCGTCAAGCGTCGGGTAGAGAACAGTTGGAAATGTTCTGGGGTCAGCAGCATGGGCACAGGGATCAGTTACAGTGTCTGATCTTATGCGCGAGGGCCCTAAAAGTCTCTCAGGGCTTTCCTCTGAAAGGGCTTCCGCCCCAGATAAATCCAAACTTTACACCTCCGCGCGTTCATCCAGCGTCTCGAGGGCCGACACGAGCGCCTCGAAGGGGAACGTCGCTCCGAAAATGCGGCTGTCCGCCCCGGCGTAGGGCACGATGAGCAGGTCGTCCCAGACGTAGTTGGCGCACGAAAACAGGACGTTGTCGACGCCGAGGTCATCGTCGCCCTCGCGCTCGAAGTCGGTCTCGGGGCGCATGAGTGGCTCGATCCGCGCCACGACAGGCTGGTCACGTGAGAAGTCGAGCAGAGCGGCAGCGAGGTCGTACTCTCGCGTCCCGTCATGTCCGTAGTGGCCCTGGTGGTAGAGGGTCAGAAAGCGCTCGTTGCCGAGGGCGACCGGCGGCCCAGCCGCACCGATCCACGATTGGGCGAACTCGGGGTAGTTGAATGTGCGGAACAGGAAGCCGCGGCTCGTCCACGGCCCGGCCGGGTCGGGCGCGGCCGCCCAGTTCGTCGCAGGCGAGGCGCTGGGTCGGCTGCTCTCTGCGTGGAACCTTCCGCCCGAAGCAGCCCAGGCGCTGACCGAGGCTGGCGGCGCGTGTGTCCTGTTCTACCGCGCCCAAGGCGCCGTCGATCCGG
>DASVSE010000106.1:0-2671 GCA_036388235.1 Rubricoccaceae bacterium
ATCTGGGCGAGGACGGTTACCTGGGCCGTAAACGCCTTCGTGCTCGCGACGCCGATCTCGGGGCCGGCGTGGAGGTAGACGCCGGCGTCGGTCTCACGGGCGATCGTGGAGCCGACGGCGTTGCAGACGCCGAGCGTGAGCACGCCGGCCGCCTTGGCCTGCCGCACAGCCGCCAGCGTGTCCGCCGTCTCGCCACTCTGCGAGATCACGAGCACAACGTCCTTGCCCGGCGTCAGAACGGGGTTGCGGTAGCGGAACTCGGACGCGTACTCCACCTCGACGTTGAGCCGCGCAAAGCGCTCGATGAGGTACTCGCCGACGAGGCCCGCGTGCCACGATGTCCCGCAGGCGCAGATCACGACGCGCTCGCACTCGCGCAGCTGCGGCAGCACGTCGTCGAGGCCTCCGAGCTTGACGACGCCTTCCTCGGGCCGCACGCGGCCGCGCATCGCGTTGCGCAGGGCATGGGGCTGCTCCATGATCTCTTTGAGCATGAAGTGCTCGAAGCCGCCCTTCTCGATCTGCTCCAGCTCCCACTCCAGCGCGATGACCTCCTTGGCGACGGGCCCGCCCGTGATCGCCATCACCTCGTAGCCGTCGCGGCGCACGACCGCCATCTCGCCGTCGGTGAGGTAGACGACGTTGCGCGTGAACTCGATAAACGGGCTCGCGTCGCTCGCGACGAAGTTCTCGCCGTCGCCGATGCCGAGCAGGAGCGGCGAGCCGTTGCGGGCGACGACCAGCTGGTCCGGCTCGTCGCGGTGGACAGCGACGATGCCGTACGCGCCGACGACTTGCGTGAGGGCCTGCCGGATGGCCTCGGCAAAGCCCAGCCCGGTCTCTTTCTGGATCTCGTCGACAAAGTGGACGAGCACCTCGGTGTCCGTCTCGGACTTAAACGTGTAGCCCTTCTCGCGGAGCTGCTCGCGGAGCGGGCCGTAGTTCTCGATGATGCCGTTGTGGATCATCGCGAAGCGGCCGTCGGACGACTCGTGCGGGTGCGCGTTGACGTCGGTCGGCGCGCCGTGCGTCGCCCACCGCGTGTGGCCCATCCCGACCGTCCCGTGAAGCGGGTTGGCCGCGAGCATCCGCGCGAGGCCGTCGACCTTGCCCTCCTTCTTGCGGACCGACAGCGCGCCGTTCAGGACCGCAACGCCGGCCGAGTCGTAGCCGCGGTATTCGAGCCGCCGCAGGCCGGACACGAGAAGGTCCGCCGCCGGGCGCTGTCCGATGTAACCGACGATACCGCACATAGAAAGAGAGGCTGGAGGAGTCCGGGCAAGACGGACAACATAGAACCGCCCGGACGCGACCGCGCATCCGGGCGATTTGAATACGGCGTTGGTGACTCGCGAGGCGCGTCAGGCGGCGACCGCGGCGGCACCGACCGCGACCGGCGGGCCCTCGGCGACGGTCCGACCGACGGCCTCGGCGACGCGGCGAACGCGGTCCATCATCTCGGCAAAGGCGTCGAAGTAGAGCGACTGCGGGCCGTCGGAGAGCGCGCTCGGCGGGTCCGGGTGCGTCTCGACCATCAGGCCGTCCGCGCCGGCGGCGATGCCCGCGAGCGCCATCGGCGTCACCATGTCGCGCAGGCCGACGCCGTGGCTGGGGTCGACGACGATCGGCAGGTGGCTCGTCTTGCGCACGACGGGCACGGCCGAGAGGTCGAGCGTGTTGCGCGTCGCCGTCTCGAAGGTCCGGATGCCGCGCTCGCAGAGGATGACGTTCGGGTTGCCCTCGGCGAGCACGTACTCGGCGCTCATGAGCCACTCCTCGATCGTCGCCGAGAGGCCGCGCTTGAGAAAGACCGGCAGGCCGACAGAACCGATGTCGCGCAGGAGCGAGAAGTTCTGCATGTTGCGCGCGCCGATCTGGAAGACGTGCGCGTACTTCGCCACGACGTCGATCTGGTCCTGCGCCATGACCTCGGTGACCACCTTGAGGCCGTGGCGGTCGGCCGCCTCGCGCATCATCCGCAGGCCGTCCTCGCCCAGGCCCTGGAAGGCGTACGGGCTGGAGCGCGGCTTGAAGGCGCCGCCGCGCAGGATCCGGGCGCCAGCCGCTGCCACGGCCGCGGCCGAGACCTCGATCTGGTCCTCGCTCTCGACCGAGCACGGCCCGGCCATGACGATCACCTCGGGCCCGCCGACGAGGACGCCGTCGACGTCCACGACTGTGTCGTCAGGGTGCCATGTGCGGCTCGCGAACTTGTACGGGCTCGTGACCCGGAAGACGTCCTTGACGCCGTCGAGCACGCGGATGTGGCGCACGTCGAAGTCCGGCTTGACGCCGAGCGCGCCGAAGACGGTCTGCTGGACGCCCGTGAGGCGGTGCACGCCGAAGCCGTAGCTGTCCAGCCGCTCGACGACGGTTTCGTACTGGGCCTCCGAGGCGCCGGGCTCCATGACGACGACCATGTCGGACATCGGGTTGGCGGTTGTGCGATCAACGTACGGTCCCACCCCGCGCGCGGTTGTCCGTTCACGCCGGATTGGCGGAACACACGCGGGGGACGGCTCTCAGGCCTCGACGAGGCGCCCGCCGTCGAGACGCAGCGTCCGGTCGGCGAGGGCGGCGAGGGCCGGGTTATGCGTCACGATCACGAACGCCTGCTCCTCGGCATGCGAGAGGCGGCGCAGCTCGTCGTGCAGGCGGCCCGCCGTCGCCG
>DASVSE010000107.1:0-5563 GCA_036388235.1 Rubricoccaceae bacterium
CTTGCGGACAAGGTCGCGGCCGTGCGCCGCGGCGAGTCGCCGGACGCGCCGAAGTCGTAGCGCGCCCATTCTCTCACTTCTGATTCCCGTTTTCCTGTGATCGACACTGCCGACGCCCTTGACGCCCTCGTCGACCGCTGCCTCGCCGCCGAGGCGGTCGCCCTCGACACCGAGTTCGTGTGGGAGCGGACGTTCGTGCCGGCCCTCGGCGTGGTCCAGGTCGGGTTGGGGCCGGACGACGTGCATGTCGTCGATGCGGTGGCGCTCGACCTCACGCCGCTGGGGCGCGTGCTGGCGAGCCCGGACACGCAGATCCTGCTGCACGACGCCGCGCAGGACCTGCAGATTCTCGCCCGGGCGACGGGGGCGCGGCCGCGCAACGTGTTCGACACCCAGCGGGTGGCGGGCCTCGTCGGGCTGTCGGGGTCGATCTCGCTCCAGGAGCTCGTCGGGTGGGCGACGGGGGTGCATCTGGAGAAGGGAGAGACGCGGACAGACTGGCTGCGGCGACCGCTGAGCGACGCGCAGGTGGAGTATGCGCTGGACGACGTGCGGTACCTGCCGGCGGTCCGCGAGCGGCTGATGGCGGACGCCGAGGCGCGCGGGCGGACGGCGTGGATTGCGGAGGAGATGGCGCGCTATGAGGACCCGGCGCTGTTCGAGCCGGCGGACGAGATGGAGGCCGTGACGCGGCTCAAGGTGGCGGGCGTCGGGCGGCTCTCGGGGCGGGCGCGGGCGATCCTGCGGCAGCTCGCGGCGTGGCGCGAGCGCGAGGCGCGGGACCTCGACCGGACGCGGCGGATGGTGCTGCCGGACGAGGGCCTCGTGGACCTGGCGGTCCGGGCACCGCGGACGGACGAGGACCTCGCGCGGACGCCGCTGACGGACAAGCAGCGGGCGCGCTTCGGCGCGGGGATTCTCGCGGCCGTCGAGGCGGGGACGGCAGCCGAGCCCGAGGAGGGCGAGCGGCGCGGGCGGCCGGGCCCGGAGGACGAGCGTGACGCGGCGCGGCTGCTCGTCGCGCAGGCGTTTCTGGCGGGGCGGTGCGCGGCCGAGGGCGTCGACTCGGCGCTCGTCGCGCCGAAGGCGGTGCTGAAGGAGATCGTGGACCGCGGAGACGCCTCGGCGCTGACGGGCTGGCGGGCGGCGTTTATCGGCGACGACCTCGGACGGCTGCTTCGCGGTGACCTTGCGCTACGCCTCGACGGGCCGGACGGCTGGCCGGCGGGATGAGGCGGCAGGTAGGGCGTTTGCTTTCTGGCCGGGTGTGACGTCGGTCGCAGACGCCACGAGGCCGGTGAGCTCACGGAAGTCGTTGAACACCCGCTCGGCTCCCGCTTCGAGGAGGCGCTCGCCGTGTCCGGGTCCGCAATGCCGGCCCCCCGTGAACCCGAGCACGCGCATGCCCGCGCTCCGCGCCGCGTGAACGCCGTGTGTGCTGTCCTCGACGACGAGGCATTCCTTCACGGGCGCACGCATCCACCCCGCGGCGTAGATGAACACGTCGGGTGCGGGCTTCCCGTGGGCGACCACGTAGGCGCTGATCACGTCGGGCCCGAAGCGGTCCAGGAGGCCGACCGAGTCAAGCCCGAGGCGCAGCTTCTCCGGGTAGCTGCTGGAGGCCACGCAGACCGGGACGCGCAGGCCGTCCAGGGCCTCGGCGACGCCAGGGACGGCGCGCAACTCGGTCGCGTAGGCGGCCTCGGTGCGCGCCTTGACGCGCGCGAAAAACTCGGACGGGAGGCGCTGGCCCCAGTCCGCTTCGATGTCGGCCACCATCTCGCGCTCGGGCCGGCCGGCGAACCGGCGGATCACCTCGTCGGTGCTCGCCGGGTAGCCCAGCCGCGTGAGCTCCTCGCCGACGAGCCGGCAGACGACGATCTCGCTGTCGATGAGGACGCCGTCGCAGTCGAAGATGAGGAGGGTGATCGGGGAGACGTCTTGGGTCATGGGTCAGGCGGCCATCGCGAGCCGGAACTCGGGCCGGACGCGCTCGATGAAGCAGCCGTTGGAGATGAGGCGGAAGAGGCTCCGGATGCCCCGGCTCGCTGCGGGCGGCATGACGCCCTTCGCGGACTCGTAGGCGTCCAGCGGGGGATCGACGCGGTCGGCGAAGCGCTTGCTGAAGGCCTGAATCGAGTCGAACCCCTCGGCCGTCGGGGTCTGGAAGCGTGCGAGGATGCGGGTAATCGGGTCGTCCGTCGCCTGGAAGCGCTGCAAGATGGTCCGGGCGGTGCCGTCGAGGTATGCCTCGACGTCGACCTCGCGGACGAAGTCGGCGTAGGCGGGGTCGTTGCGGAGCAGGATGCCGATGCCCTCGCTCATCTCCCGCATCACGTCCCGGGCGAACAGGCGGGTCTCTGGGCAGGAGGCGATGAACTCGTTGAGCTTGAAGTCCGACTCGTCCTCGCGGTTCGTCTCCAGCGCCCGCAAGGCGATGAGCCAGTGGGTGCCGTTGAACTGCCAGCTCTTGATCTGCTTCTCGGCATCGACGTGCCGGCTGAAGCCGACGCGGCTGCCCCCGCACACCTCGACGAGGCTCTCCGTCTCCGGGCGCAGCTCAAGCTTGATGAGGCCGTAGTCCTCTGCGCGCACCAGGACCGTGGGGTGAGCGCCGGAGCGGTCCTCCTCCAGGCCGACGCACATCCGGTCTACGAGGGCGTGCACCGGCGTTACGTGGCGGCGCGTCTCTGGGGTGATGACGTCCTGGAGATCTTCGTGCTCAAGCACCTCGCTGGCGAGGAGGGTGTTCTCGCAGGCGACCAGAAAGATGCGGCCCATCGCGTCCGGGGCAGCCTCTTTCCTCCGGCTCAGCACGCCCAGCGCCTGAAGGACGCCGCGGTAGTTCTCGACTTTGAGGACCGATGCGGTGACGATCACCGATGTCTCCGGGCCGATGGCGTCGGCGACTTCCAGCACGGAGGCTTCCAGACTGTTCTCGTCGTAGGTGTAGAAGCCGTCGTAGTGCACGACCGTGCCGGTGGAGGCGGGCTCGCCCGGCGTCTGGATGCGGTAGCACTGCTCAGGGTGGTCGCTGAGCAAGTCGTTGCGCCGGGCGGGGTCGAGCGCCGTGGACCCGGTCGCGTTGGCGCACGAGACGGCGCGGTTGAAGAGGTAGAGCTTTGAGTCCGGTGTCTGAAACCAGGGCGCTACGAGCCCGAGTCCCAAGCGGCCGGTGCCGAAGTGAAGATGGACGAGCGTCGAAGACATGGGGAGGGGAGAAGCTTTTGAACGCCTACCATTTTAGGGCGCCCCTCGCGCTAAAAAGGCCATTCTTTCCCCCGATGCGCGCTCCGGATATCCGGAACACCTGACCTGGGGAGGGTAGTGGGTGGGCCTAAGGCGTACCCCCGACTCTCGCGAGGACATACTAAAAGCGACCGAGTTGACTGTCCTGCTGCCGCTCGGGCACGACTGTGCAGGCACCACATCTCCACAGCCGTCGCTCGGGGTGGAATAGGGCGAGGGGCAGAGGCGAGCGGGGGCGCTCCCCGTCTCTCGGCCGCTCAACGGCTGACGGGAAGGGGAAGGCGCAGCCTATCCAGGGGGCCGGCGCAGGGCGCGTGGGACTCTGGATGGGCTGCTGCGTCGCTGCGCGGTCCCGCGTGCGCGGTCCCGCGTGCGCGGGGATAGCGGCGGTCGTCGTCAGGTTCTTCGTACGAGCGCCGACCGACGTGTCCTACAGGACCGGGGTGCCGCCGGTGACAGCGTACTGCGCTCCTGTGACGTAGCTCGCGTCGTCCGAGGCGAGGAAGACGAAGACTGGGGCTACCTCGGCCGGCTGGCCGGCGCGCTTCATCGGGGTGTCCGAGCCGAACGTTGCCACCTTGGTGCGGGGCATGGTGGCCGGGATGAGTGGGGTCCAGATCGGGCCCGGGGCGACGGAGTTCACGCGGATGCCCTTCTCGGCGAGGGCCTGGCCGAGGCTCGCGGTGAAGTTGGTGATGGCCGCCTTCGTAGCCGAGTAGGGGATCAGCTCCGGCGGAGCCTTGTCCGAGTTCACGGACGTCGTGTTGACGATGGAGGCGCCTTCCTTCAGGTGCGGGATGGCGGCCTTGCAGAGGTAGAACTGGGAGTAGATGTTCGTCTTGAACGTGTAGTCCCACTCCTCGTCGGAGACCTCGTCGAGGCCGTCTCGGCTCATCTGGAAGGCGGCGTTGTTAACGAGGATGTCGAGGCGGCCGAACTCGGCGACGGCGCGGTCCACGATGGCGCGGCAGTGGGCGGACTCGCCGATGTCGCCGGGCATCAGGACGGCTTTCCGGCCGGCCTGTTCGACCCATCGGGCCGTCTCCTGGGCGTCTTCGTCCTCGCTGAGGTAGGAGATCAGGACATCGGCGCCCTCGCGGGCGAAGGCGATGGCGACGGCGCGGCCGATGCCCGAGTCTCCGCCGGTGATGATGGCGGCCTTGCCGGTGAGCTTGCCCGAGCCCGTGTAGCTCTCTTCGCCGTGGTCGGCGGCGGGGTGCAGCTTCGACTCGTAGCCGGGCAGGTCTTGCTGTTGCGGGAGGTTGAGCATGAGACAGGGAGCGAGAAGGGCCCGCAAGAACCGGATCTGCCCGCCCTAATGATGTAGACGGCCCCACGAGAACGGCGTGGGGGTATGCCCGCAGGGGCGAGGCAGACTCTCCATGCGGGGCTCGTTGGAGGTGGCTGGGTGCCCGCTCCTCGACGAGGGCGCGTGCGGCTTCGAACGGGTACTCGCTCCGCTGTCCGGCAGGTTCTCTGCCCGGCCTAGCGGGAGCCGCGCTCGAAGAGGCCGAGGCGCTCGCGGCGCTGGGGCTGGTCGTGGTAGGCGTCCTCGACGGCGGTAGCGACGTCGGTGGCGAGGGCGCGGAGGCTGGCTTCGGCGGCGCGGCGGCGTGGCCGCCCGGCGTCTACGTCGTCCTGGTGGAGGCGTCGGGGCGGACCGCGTCCGCGCGGCTCGTCGTGGTGCGGTAGGGACCGGCGCGGGGGCGGCGGTAGCTTGGCGGACCGCCTCACGCCTCTCGTATGGACTCGCTTTCGGACCGCATCGACACGCTCGGCCGCTATCTCGACCTCGACGCCCGGCGGCGGCGCCTCGCGGAGCTGGAGACGCAGCGCCTCACGCCGGGCTACTGGGACGACCCCGTCGCGGCGCGGACGACGGAGCAGGCGGTGGCGAGCGAGACCGAGTGGATCGAGTCGTTCGACCGGCTCGTGCAGCGCCGCGACGACATCCAGACGTACCGCGAGATGGAGGCCGAGTCCGGCGAGAGCCTGAGCATGGAGATCGCGGCCGAGGAGACAGCGCTGGAGAAGGAGCTGGACGCGCTCGAACTGCGCGGGATGCTCGCGGGGCCGGACGACCACCGGACGGCGATTGTGACGGTCAACTCGGGCGCTGGCGGGACCGAGAGCCAGGACTGGGCCGAGATGTTGCTGCGGATGTACACGCGCTACGCGGAGCAGCACGGCTACGACCCGACGCTGCTGGAGTACCAGGAGGGCGAGGCCGCAGGCATCAAGAGCGCGAGCCTGCGCGTGGACGGGCGGTTCGCGTACGGCTACCTCCGCGCCGAGAGCGGCGTCCACCGGCTCG
>DASVSE010000108.1:0-2532 GCA_036388235.1 Rubricoccaceae bacterium
GAGGGCGGCGCCGAGCGCGAACGCGACGGCGGAGGCGACCGCCGCCTGCATCGGGCGCGCCCGCAGCGTCTCCGTGATGCCGAGTTCGTCGCGGGCGTGCGCGCCGAGGGCGTCGTGGGCCGTGAGCTGGCGGGCGACGGCGAGCGCAAGCGCAGGATCGAGGCCGCGCTGCTCGTAGATCTCGGCCAGCTCGGCCAGCTCGCCGTCGGGGTCCCGGGCGAGTTCGCGGCGCTCAATGGCGAGGTCCGCGTTTTCGGTATCGGCCTGAGACTGAACCGAGACGTACTCGCCCGCGGCCATCGACATGGCCCCCGCGACGAGCGCGGCCGTCCCGGCGAGCAGGACCGCCCCGGGGGTCGCCATCGGCGCCGCGGCGACGCCCACGACGACGCTCGCGACCGAGACGGCGCCGTCGTTGGCCCCCAGGACGGCGGCGCGAAGCCACCCGATGCGGTCGGAGCGGTGGAGTTCGTCGTGCATCTCGGAGCGGAGCGGAGAGCGCCAAAACCTGCCAGACGCTGGCGGTGATCCCGCTGGGGACGCTCAGCGGCCCGACGCCGAGATCCCCGAGCATGTCTGACGCGGGCGCTCTCGGATCGACGGTATCCACACGGAGCGCGCGAGGGCCTGCGCCTGGATGCAAAACCGACCCGCCTGACCCGACGTTCCTGGCCGACACGTCTCGCAATGAGACGACAGGAGGCACAACAGCCGCTTTTGCGGGTACTCTTCGGTGCCATTCCACCGCACTGCCGGCCGGTGCCGTGGACGGGTGCAGCGCTTGCGGCCCGGCTGTCAGCCCTGCGTGTTTAGTGCGCGCCGCGCTTGTCGATACCGTGCAGGACTTCCGCGCTCCCATGCCAGACCGCTCGCCGCTCTCCCCTGACTCAGACGCGCCCACGCCGGGCGCATCCGATGCGCGCCCGCCCGCACCGCCGGCGTGGTCCGGGCTCGACTCGGCGTCGGGCCTGCCGCCGCAGCCGGTTCGCGATGCCGTCTTCGAGGACATCGACGCAGGCCCGCCGGCCGGCGGGCTCGCCGAGCCGTCCCGCTGGCGTGCGGCTACGTCCGTCGCGGTCGAGCCGCCCCCGCCGATGCCTGCAGGGCCACCGCCGCGACCGGCATCCACAGACTACGAGTCCTCGTTTGGGCCGTCGTCGGGGGACGGCGCCCCGGCGTACAGCCCCGACGGCGGCTTCCGGATCGACTTCGACGAGGCCGAGGAGATGCCCTCGACGGCGCTCGCGCCCATCGCCACGCCCGCGCCGGCCCTGCCCGCGCCGTCGGGTCCGCCGCAGACGCCCGCGCCTCCGGCGGCGCCGGCCGCCCCGCGCGCCGAGGCCCGACGGGCCGTGCGCGACAAGGCGCAGATGCTCCGCCGCCACAAGTGGCTGATTCTCGCGACGACGCTGCTCGGGCTCGGCGCCGCGGCCCTCTACAACGCGACGGCACCTGTTCGCTACGAGGCGTACAGCGTCCTCCTGGTCTCGCCGCCCGCCGAGCAGGGGACCGAGGCCGACCTCAACAGCGGCTTTACGCAGGCGACGGGCACGGACCAGAGCCGCGTCCTCAACCAGGCCCTCATTCTCCAGCAGAACCCGGCCATCGCCGAGAAGACGGCCGAAACCCTCCTCGCGCGCTCCGACGCGCGTGGTCTCTCGACTGTCCGCGATGCGGCCGAGACGACGGCCGGCCCGCTCACGGCCCGTGACTACGCGACCTACCTCCAGAACGAGGTCGTCTCGGTCGAGCCGGCCGGCGAGAACGTCGACGCCATCCGGGTCCAGGCCACGGCCGGGACGCCCGACGAGGCCGTCCTGATCGCAACGCTGTTTACCGAGCGCTACCAGTCGATGACGCGCGACACCAACCTCGGGCGTGTGCGCCAGACGCGCGACGCACTCGAGGAGCAGGTGGTCCGGCGTCAGGGCGAACTCGACGAGATCGAGAGCCGCCTCTCGGCCTACATGACGGCCGAAAACGCCGCGGGCCTTGACGCTCAGACGCAGGCGACGGTCAGCAACATCGGCTCGCTCCAGTCCAACCTCGACCTTGCACGCGTACAGGTGCGGACACAGGAGGCGCAGCTCGCGCAGCTCCAGCAGGACCTCGCCTCGGCGGGTCCACGCCTGCAGGCCTCGGCCGCGGCCCCGAGCCAGATCGAGACAACGGCCCTCGACACGCAGATCTCGGACCTGGAGCGGCTGATGGAGCAGATCTACCAGCGCAACCCGCAGTACCGCGGCAACCCGGGGAGCCACCCGGACCTCGCGCAGATGCAATCGCGCCTCGACGGTCTTCGCGGCGAGCGCCAGCGCGCGATCTCGGGCGCGGCCCAGTCGGCCGTCGCCTCGGGCGGGCTGGACCTGAACAGCCAGGGATCGAACGGGGCGCAGTACCTCTCCGACATCCAGCGCCAGATCTCGTCGACGCGGGCGAGTCTTGAAGGAGCGCGCGCACAGGTCGCGGCGCTGGCCAGCCGGCTCAGCGAAGCGTCGAGCCAGTTGCGCGAGATCCCGGCCCAGCAGGTTG
>DASVSE010000109.1:0-1662 GCA_036388235.1 Rubricoccaceae bacterium
CGGCAGACCTCCATGAGCTGCCGCGTGCGGCTCTCGACGCCCTTGACCGAGTCGATGACCATGAGGGCCGAGTCGACGGCCGTGAGGACGCGGAAGGTGTCCTCGGAAAAGTCCTCGTGGCCGGGCGTGTCCAGCAGGTTCACGACGCAGTCGGCGTAGTCGAACTGCATCGCCGACGCCGTCACCGAGATTCCGCGGTCGCGCTCGACGGCGAGCCAGTCGGACGAACCGGCGCCTTTGCCCTTGCGCGAGCCGGTCGCCTCGGGCGAGTGGATCGCGCCGCCGAGGCGCAGCAGACGCTCGGTCAGCGTCGTCTTGCCAGCGTCAGGGTGCGAGATGATGCCGAATGTGCGCCGCCGGGCGACGGCGGCGTCGAGCGCCGCATCGGGCGTGGCGTCGAGGCTGGGGGAGACGGGGGCGTCGGACACGGCGTCGGGGATTTTCGGGAGGCTACCGACGGGGCGCGTCCGGGGCCGCGAAGAGGCCGGAAATTGCGTCCGAACCTCGGCCATCTCTGAGACGTTCGTTGCAACAAACAACTGCCCGATTGCGGCACCGCCATGACCCTCTCCGGCCTCCACCACGTCTCCGCGATCACGGCGCGCATCGCGGACAACAAGCGCTTCTACACCGAGACGATGGGCATGCGCCTCGTCAAGCGCTCGGTCAATCAGGACGACGTCTCCGCCTACCACCTGTTCTACGCCGACGCCGCGGGCAGCCCGGGAACGGACCTGACGTTTTTCGACTACGCCGGCGCGCGGCGCGAGACGCCGGGCACGCGGAGCATCACGCGGACCGGCCTGCGCGTCTCGGGCGAGACGTCGCTTCAGTACTGGGCGCAGCGGCTGGCCGCGGCTGGCGTCGTGCACACGCCGACGATTGAGCGCGATGGGCGGCTGACGCTGGACTTCGAGGACGCCGAGGGCCAGCGCCTGATGATCGTCGACGACGGCGGATTGGGCGATGCACCGGTCGTGTGGGACGCGAGCCCGGTCCCGGCCGAGCACCAGATCCGCGGCCTCGGGCCCGTCGTGATGTCGGTTCCGGTCCTGGAGCAGACGGACCTGATGCTACGCGCCGTCCTGAACATGCGGGCCGTGCGGACCTACGACGCGCCCGATGGCGGGACGACCCACGTCTACGAGATGGGCGAGGCGGGGCAGGGCGGGGCGCACGCCGAGTTGCACGTCGCCGTCCAGCCCGACCTGCCGGTGGTGCGGCCGGGCGCGGGCGGCGTCCATCACGTCGCCTTCCGGACGCCGGACGAGGCGCAATACCACGCGTGGAGCGCGCGGCTGACCGAGTTCGGGCTGCCACACTCGGGCGAGGTTGACCGCTACTACTTCCGCAGCCTGTATGTCCGCGAGCCGGGGGGCATCCTGTTCGAGATCGCGACCGACGGGCCGGGCTTCGCCGTCGACGAAGACGAGGCGACGCTGGGCGAGACGGTCGTGCTGCCGCCGCGCCTGGAACCGCGCCGGGCCGAGATTCTCGCCGGCCTGACGCCAATCGGGTAGGCAGGTGGCCCGAATCCCCGGGTCGGGGGATAGGCGGCTGGCGTCGGGGCGGAGACCTTGAGGCATCTCAGGACTGCTTCACCTTCCGCCGCCCGTCATGTATCGCCTCATCGGCGCCCTCGTCGCTGTCGTCCTCTCGGCC
>DASVSE010000110.1:0-2507 GCA_036388235.1 Rubricoccaceae bacterium
ATGGCTGACTCCGCTCCGGACGTCCTCGCCCCGGTCCGCTTCGACTCGGTCGAGAGCGCGCTCGACGACCTACGAAACGGCCGCCTCGTCGTCGTGGTCGACGACGAGGACCGCGAGAACGAGGGCGACTTTATCGGCGTCGCCGAGCTTGTTACGCCCGACAGCGTCAACTTCATGGCGAGCGAGGGGCGCGGCCTGATGTGCGTCCCGATCACGGGCGAGCAGGCAGCTGTCCTGGGGCTCCCGATGATGGAGACCGTCAACACGGCCCTCCACGACACGCCGTTTACAGTTTCCGTCGACCTCCGTGAAGGGACGACGACCGGGATCTCGGCGGCGGACCGGGCCGCGACCATCCGGGCCCTTGCCGACCCGACGGCGCGGCCGGCCGACTTTGCCCGTCCGGGCCACATCTTCCCGCTCCGGGCCGTCCCGGGCGGCGTGCTGCGCCGGGCGGGCCACACCGAGGCGGCCGTCGACCTCGCGCGCCTCGCCGGGATGAAGCCGGCCGGCGTCCTCATCGAGATCCTCAACCCCGACGGGACGATGGCCCGCACGCCCGAGCTCCGCGCCATCGCAGACCGCCACGGGCTGAAGCTTATCACCATCGCCTCGCTCATCGCGTATCGGATGCGGACCGAGGCGCTCGTCGCCAAGCTCGTCGAGGTCGACCTGCCGACGGCGCACGGCCACTTCCGCCTCGCCGCCTACGAAGAGGTGCTGACGGGCGACGTCCACCTCGCGCTCGTCAAGGGGACGTGGCGCGAGGACGAGCCCGTGCTCGTGCGCGTGCACAGCCAGTGCGTGACGGGTGACATTTTCGGCTCGGCCCGGTGCGACTGCGGCGACCAGCTCGCGCAGGCGATGGCGCGTGTCGAGGCCGAAGGGCAGGGCGTGATCCTGTATATGAAGCAGGAGGGACGCGGCATCGGGCTCGTCAACAAGCTCCGCGCATACGCCCTTCAGGAGCAGGGCATGGACACCGTCGAGGCCAACGTCGCCCTGGGCTTCAAGCCCGACGCGCGCGACTATGGGACGGGCTGCCAGATCCTGCGCGCCGAAGGTGTCCGCAAGCTCCGCCTGATGACCAACAACCCGACCAAGCGGATCGGGCTCGAAGGCTACGGGCTCGAAATCGTCGAGACGGTCCCGGTCGAGGCCGTCCCGGGCACGCACAATGCGGACTATCTGCGCACCAAGCGCGACCGGATGGGCCACACGCTTGCCTCGGACCTGCTCGGCGCCGGGACGCCGCACGACGCGGCCGTCCTCGGAGGCATCCTCGACGGAAACGGGTAAACAGGCCGGGAGGCCATCGCGCTTCCCGACCCGTTCGCCCGGACGCTTACTGCCGGAAAATGCCGAAGCCGTAGTAGCACGGGCTCGACGAGCAGCCGTGCATCCGGACCTTGAGGCGGAACGTGCCGTTGCGGGCCGGCGTGACGTTCACGACCGGCCGGTCGTCGGCCGCCGTGTCCGAGTCGATGAGGTTGTTGTTGTTGTCGTAGAGCCAGAAGTCGATGTCCGAGCAGTCGTTGTCGCACGCACCCGTGACGACGTAGTTGGTGTTGCGCTGGAGCGGGAATGTGAACGTCCGCTCCGTGCCCTCCGCGAGGCTTGCCGTCGTGTAGGCGCGTGTGCGCGTGTAGCCGTCCTCGCTCAGCACCGAGCGGGCGGCCTCGAGGTAGCGGGTGACCTGCTGGACATACTCGTTCTGGGCGGATGCCGGCGCGGCGCTAAGCACAAACGCAGCGAGGAGAACGCCAAGGGGGAGGAAACGCATCGGGATAATGGCGGGTGGGGGTTGTCGGCAGCCGTCCTGGCGACGGTCTGCTCCGACGTTACGACTCCGGCCCGATCCGGGGCGTCCCCGAAGTCGGGGAGATTCAAGCCCCCGATGCGTTGCCGGCGGCGCCTCCCGACCCGATGAGCGAGGCCACGAGGGCGTCCGCGCGGGCGTAGAGCGCGGCGAGGTCGGCGTCGTTAGCCAGCACGGTCCCGCCGGCCGCCCGCGTGCGTCGGACCGCCTCGTCGGGTGCGATCTGGCGGGCCATGCGGGCGCGCACGTCTGCTTCGCTGGCGCCGTCGCGGGCCATCGCGCGGGCGACGCGGGCCGCCTCGGGAGCGGTCACGAGCGCGATGTGGTCCACGAGCGCGTCGGCGCCGACCTCGAAGAGGAGCGCCGCCTCGTAGACGACCAGGCGGACGCCGGCCGCCCGCGCGGCCTCGATTTCGGCCAGCATCGCGCGGCGGACGGCAGGATGGACGAGCGCGTCGAGCGCGTCCAGTTCGGCCGGGTCTGCGAAGACGCGGGCGGCGAGGCGTGCCCGATCGAGTTGGCCGTCTGGCCGGAACGTCTCGGGCCCGAAGCGCGCGACGAGCGCGGCCCGAAGGCCGGCGTCCGTCGTCATGATCTGCTTGGCGAGGTCGTCCGCAAGCACTACGCGGACGCCGTCGTGCGTCGCCAAACGCGCCGCGACGGCGGTTTTGCCGCTTCCGATTCCACC
>DASVSE010000111.1:0-2980 GCA_036388235.1 Rubricoccaceae bacterium
GTTCGAGACGCTGTCGAGCTGAAAGTCGACCTGGCGGAGGGCGGCAAGCTGGGAGACGGTCGTGCAGCCGGGCAGGAGCAGGAGCACGCCGAGGAGCGCGACGGCGAGAGTGGGGAGTCGAGTCATCGGAGGGGCTGGAAGGGAGAGGGGAACGTAGCGAACATGGGCGGACCGTTTACTGAGCCGCCCGCTCCCTGCCCCGCGTCACGTGGACCGTCTCCCCCACCCGCTCGTCGTCATCGCGCATGACCTGCGCTCGGCCCACAACGTCGGCTCGGTCTTCCGCACGTCCGATGCGGCGGGGCTCGCGCACGTCTACCTCACGGGCATCACGCCGCACCCCGACCACCGCGGGGTCGCCAAGACGGCGCTCGGCGCGCAGGACGCGGTTCCGTGGACCGCCGAGCCGGACCTCGACGCACTCCTCGCTCGCCTGCGTGCCGGCGGGATGACGGTCGCTGCCCTCGAGCGGACGCCCGAGGCCGTTCCTCCCGAGGCCGTTCCGGTGGAGGCGTTCCCGCTCGCGCTCGTGCTGGGCAACGAGGTCGACGGTGTGCCCGCGCACGTCCTCGCTGCGGCAGACCTCGTCGTCGGGCTGCCGCAGTGGGGCATGAAGGCGTCGCTGAATGTGTCCGTCGCGTTCGGGATCGCGGCGTACGGGCTCGTGGCCCGGTGGCGGGGAGCGAGCGGCACATCCGGGATGTGACGCAAGGTGTGCAGTATGTGCACAGGGGCAGCGTGGGGGCTGGCGGGAAATGCGCAGGGCCGCGTGGCGTCCCGGCCAATTCCCCGTTCAAGCCCCAGCTCAGGACTGAAAATCACGTTCTTTGAGACAGGCACCCCTTTTGATTGGGACCCGTTCTCTCCCGTCGCTCTGTCCGTATGCGCCCTGGCTACTCCGCACTCGTCGTCGCACTCGTCCTCGCTGCCGCTCCCGCGGCGCAGGCACAGTGGACCGCCGAGGCCCCATCCCCGACCAGCCTCGACATCCGCGGCGTGGCCGCCCCGACGGCCCAGCACGTCTTTGTCGCCACCGAAGACGACTCGTTCGACGCCGGGGGCGCCCTCTTCGAGTCCCAGGACGGCGGCGCGACCTGGACGCAGCGGAGCGTCCCCGAGGACGGCTTCAGCCCGCTGAACGGGCTGTTCTTCCTCGACGCGCAGCGGGGCTGGGCCTTCGGAAACGAGAACTACCGGACCCTCGACGGCGGCGCGACGTGGATAGAACTGCCCTTCCTGGGCTCGACGTACCGCATGGAGTTCTTCACGCCTGCGTTTGGCGTCGCCGCCACCAACGGCGGCGTATCGATCAGCCGCAACGGGGGTCAGACCTGGACCGAGGCGCCCGACGGCCTCTTCGACTTCGACTTCGGTGACGCGAGTGTCGGCCTCGGCGTCTCGCCGCAGGGGCTCTACCGGACGGCGGACGGAGGCGCCACCTTTGCACCCGTCCGGGCCGGAGCAGCCCGCGCCGCGGCCTTCCTTACCCCGACCATCGCCGTCGCCATCGTCGACGACACGTTTGTCCGCTCGACCGATGCCGGTGCCACATGGACGGCGATCGGCCCCGCACTGGGGCGGTCCGAACTGGAAGTCGTCTCCGGCAGCGTGGTGCTCGCCTGGGGCCGGACCGAGTTCTCTCCCAACGCCGATGGGCGCCTGCTCCGCTCGGCCGACGCGGGCCAGACGTGGACCGACCTTGGCGCCGTCTTCCCCGACGGCGTCGAAGCCTTTACGGTCGCCAGCACCCAGACGGTCGTTGCCATCGATGGACAGGGTGACGTCTACCGCTCGGGCGACGCCGGCCTGACGTGGGCCCAGACGTTCACGTCGCCGGGACCGCGCCCGAGCCCGTTCGGGATTCCCGCCCCGGCGTTCGCCGATGCCCTCACCGGCTACATCGCCTACGGGCCCGGCTTCGTAGCCCGGACGGCCGACGGCGGCGCGACGTGGACGCAGGTCAGCAGCGGCTCCGGCGCCTCGCTCCACGACGTCGCCCGGTTTGCCGACGGGACGCTCCTCGCCGTCGGCGACGACGGGGCGCTCCTCAGACGGACGGGCACAGGCCCATGGGTGCTTCGCCCCGTCCCGACGACGCTCGCCCTACGGGGCGTGGACATCGTTGGGACGCAATCCGCGGTCGTCGTGGACCAGGAGGGGCACGTCTTTCGGTCGGTAGACCGCGGGGCGACGTGGACCGCACTGGCAGACTCGCCCAGCCTCAGCGCCGTCGACATCCGGTTCACGACGCCGCTCGACGGCTACGTCGTCGGGTCCAGCTTCTCCGGCTCGGCCCTGTTCCACACGACGGATGGCGGCTCCACCTGGGCGCCCGTCGCGGACGCCGTCGGCACCTGGACGGCCATCGACGCCGAGGGAGCCTCGGCGTGGGCCGTCAGCGTCGGCGGGCAGACCCGGCGAACGACCGACAGTGGGACGACGTGGACGGAAGGCGAGCTTCCCGACGCTGCGGGCTCGCCCACCGTGTCCGACCTGGACTTCGCCGACCCGAGCGTCGGCTACGCCGTGGGGCAGCGCGGCTACGCGGCCCGGAGCACCGACGGCGGCGCGACGTGGACCGTCCTCCCGACGCCCGATAACGAGGTCGACTTCACCGACCTCTTTGTCGTCGGCCAGAACGAGATCTGGGCGAGCACGAACCAGGACCAGGTCTACTACTCGGCCAACGGCGGCCAGGGCTGGGCCGTCCTCCCCATCGGGTCCGGCGCCTTCTCGGACCGCTACGCGGCCGTCGTGGCCACGCCGGCAGGAGAGGCCTGGGCCGTCGGGTACCAGGGCCGCATCCGGCACTTTGCCGGTCCGCCGCCGCCGCCTCAGAACCGCCCGCCCGTCGCCGCCTTCACGTCGGTCACGAACCGGCTGACGGTCGCGTTTACAGATGCCAGCACGGACCCCGACGGGACCGTCGTGTCGTGGGAGTGGGACTTTGGCGACGGGACGACCTCGACCGAGCCGAGCC
>DASVSE010000112.1:0-5246 GCA_036388235.1 Rubricoccaceae bacterium
CAGCGGCGCGACGTCGAGGCCGACGTCCGAGAGCACCATCACGGTCGCCATCGTCCACACGCCGTAGCGCGCGACCGACCCGAGCAGGTCGGCGAGCGTGAGCATGCGCGCCCGGTGGCCGAGGTTGGTCGCCGCCTGCGCCCGGGCGACCCACCGCCGCTTGATCCGCCGGACGAGCCCGAGCACGACGAGCGCAAGCCCGACCGTCACCACGACGCGGATCGCCGTCTCGCCGAGGCCCAGCAGGGTCTCCCGGTCGGCGACGCGGTCGAGCAGGCTGTCGAACAGCGGGGGCATGGCGCGTCAGGCGTCGAGGGCGGCGAGGCCCGGGAGCGTCTGGCCCTCCATAAACTCCAGCATCGCCCCGCCGCCCGTCGAGACGTGCGTGACGGCGTCGGCGAAGCCGGCC
This sequence comes from Rubricoccaceae bacterium, assembly GCA_036388235.1. GTDB lineage: Bacteria > Bacteroidota > Rhodothermia > Rhodothermales > Rubricoccaceae > DASVSE01. The sequence goes on from DASVSE010000112.1 coordinate 410, forward strand.
GCTTCGATCGCCGCGACCGAGTCGCCCCCGCCGACGACCGTCAGAGCGCCAGCCGTCGTCGCATCTGCCATCGCGTGTGCGACCCCAAGCGTGCCCGCCGCGAAGGGCTCCATCTCGAAGACGCCCATCGGGCCGTTCCAGACAACCGTCTTGGCGCCGCGGACGGCCTCGGCGTAGCACGCCTGCGTTTCGGGGCCGATGTCGAGCCCCATGCGGCCCTCGGGCACGTCGCCCGGCGCCGTCTGCACGTCCGCGTCGGCCGCGAAGCGGTCGGCCGTGACGTGGTCGGTCGGGAGGACCAGTTTGTCGCCGAAGCGGGCGAGCAGGTCGCGGGCGACGTCCAGCCGGTCGTCTTCGGTCTTCGAGGCCCCGACGGCGTGGCCCTGCGCCTTGAGGAACGTGTACGCCATCGCGCCGCCGACGAGGAGCGCGTCCACCTTGGGCGCGAGCGCCTCGATGACGCCGATCTTGTCGGAGACTTTGGCGCCGCCGAGGACGGCGACGAACGGACGCTCGGGCGTGTCGAGCGCTTTGGTGAGGAACTCGACCTCGCGGGCGAGGAGGAGGCCGGCCGCGTGGGGCAGGTGGTGCGCGACGCCCTCGGTCGACGCGTGGGCGCGGTGAACCGACCCGAACGCGTCGCTCACGAACACGTCGCCGAGGCGCGCCATCTGGCGGGCGAGGGCGTCGTCGTTCGCGGTCTCGCCCGGAAGGAAGCGCGTGTTTTCGAGCAGCACGACGGAGCCCTTGGCCGCACCCGCGACGCACGCCTCGGCCGCCTCGCCGACCGTCTCGTTGCAGAACACGACGGGCGCATCGATGAGCGTCCCGAGATGGTCGGCGACGGGGCGGAGCGAGTACGCCGGGTCGGGCGCGCCGTCGGGTCGGCCGAGGTGCGACATCAGGACAGGCGTGCCGCCGGCGGCGAGGATTGCCTCCAGCGTCGGGAGCGCTCCGCGGATCCGCGTGTCGTCCGTGATCGCGCCGTCCTTCATCGGGACGTTGAAGTCCACGCGGACGAGCACGCGGCGGCCGGCAAGGTCGAGGTTGGAAAGCGACTGCATCGGGATTCGGGGGCGGGGCCGGGCGCGACGGCCCGGCCCCCGGTTCCATTAGGCCATAAGGCGGCTCACGAGGTCAACGGTGCGGCTCGCGTAGCCCCACTCGTTGTCGTACCAGCCGACGACCTTGACCTGCGTGCCCTGCGCCATCGTCAGCGCCGAGTCGAAGATGCACGAGTGCGGGTTGTGGACGATGTCCGTCGAGACGAGCGGCGCGGCCGAGAACTCGAGGATGCCCTTCAGCGGACCGTCAGCCGCTGCCTGGAAGGCGGCGTTGATCTCCTCCACGGTCGCCTCGCGGGCGAGGATGGCCGTGAAGTCCGTGAGCGAGCCGTCGGGGATCGGGACCCGGAGGGCGAAGCCGTCCAGCTTGCCGGCGAGCTCGGGCAGGACGAGGCCGACCGCCTTGGCGGCGCCCGTCGTCGTGGGCACGATCGAGAGCGCAGCCGCACGGGCGCGGCGCAGGTCCTTGTGCGGTGCGTCCTGCAGGTTCTGGTCCGCCGTGTAGGCGTGGACCGTCGTCATGACGCCCTTTTCGACGCCGAACGAGTCCTGGAGGACCTTCACCATTGGCGCGAGGCAGTTGGTCGTGCAGGACGCGTTCGAGACGATGGTCTCGGTCCCGTCGAGCGTGTCGTCGTTGACGCCGAGGACGACCGTCTTGACGCCGCCCGAGGCCGGGGCCGAGATGACGACCTTCTTGGCGCCGGCGGTGAGGTGCTTGCCCGCGCCCTCGGGGTTCGTGAAGTGGCCCGTCGACTCGACGACGACGTCGCAGCCGAGGCTGCCCCACGGAAGGTTTGCCGGGTCACGTTCGGAGAAGACCTTGAACGAGTCGCCGCCGACGACGATCGAATCGCCCTCGACGCGGACCTCCTCGCGGAGCACGCCGTGGACGGAGTCGTACTTCAGGAGGTGCGCGAGCGTCGCGGCGTCGGTGAGGTCGTTCACGGCGACGACGTCGATGCTGTCGTCGCCGGCGGCGCGGCGCTCCAGGATGGACCGGAGGACGAGGCGGCCGATGCGGCCGAAGCCGTTGATCCCGATGGTGGTGGCCATAGCGTACGCGTGCGGGTAGGGGAGAGGGACCGGCAGGTTAGGGGCGCACCGCGTAGCGGGACGGCGGCATTCGGTGAAAACCGGCGCAAATGCGCCTCTCGCTGGCCGGCGGCGCCCGGTCGCCGCAGATGCGCGTTGCGGTCGGGCGCCCGTGGCCGCTACCTTCGGCGGCTCCGCGCGTGGCACTCTGCTGCCGTGGACCGCCCCGACTCCGCCCGCCCGACCGTTCCCGATGGCCCAGATCAACCCGCCCAAGCCGCTTTCCCGCCGCCACGCCCTCCGCGAGGACGGGCTCCAGACGGCCGTCGTCGAGGGCGAGGTCTTTTTCGAGCAGCACCGGACGGCCATCATCGCCGCCCTCGTCGCCCTCGCCGTCATCATCGCGGCGTTCGTCGGCTACCGCGCTTACCAGGCCAACCGCTCCGAGGAGGCGCAGCAGCTGCTCGGGGCCGTCATCAACGAGTACCAGGCGGGCAACTGGCAGACCGCGCTCGACGGCGCCGCCGACGCGCCGGGCCTGCTCGAGATCGCTGAGGACTACGGCTCGACGCCGACGGGCCAGCAGGCCACGTTCCTCGCCGCCGACGCGCTCTTCCAGCTTGGCCGGACGGACGAGGCGCTCGCCATGTTCGAGGCCTACGACGGCGAGGGCCTCTTCCACGCCTCGGCCCTCGCCGGCCGTGCCGCCATCGCCGAGTCCAAGGGCGACCACGCAGGTGCCGCCGAGCTGTACGACGAGGCCGCAGCAGCCGACCCGACGCCGGCCTCGGCCCCGGGCTACCTCCTCTCGGCCGCCCGCGCGCACGCCGCAGCGGGCCACGCGGACCCGGCGCAGGCCTCGCTCCAGTCAATTCTCGACGACTACGCCGATGCGCCCGAGGCGCAGACGGCGCAGATCGAGATCGGCCGCATGACGGCGGCGGCTGCCGCCGTTGGCCGCGCAACGGGCGGTGTCCTGCCCGCGCCGCCGCGCGACACGACGGCGGCGCCCGTCCCGACGCTCCCGCCGGGCATCACGGCGACGCCAGCGCCGGCCGCCCCCACCCCGGCCCCCGCTCCGGCGCAGTAGTCGAGCCGATCTCCAGAAGAGCCGTCGCGCCTCGGGTGCGGCGGCTCTTTTTGTGTCGGTCCGGCCGCCGCGCTGCGTGCATCGGGTGCCGGCCGAGCCAACGGCCCCGGCTCGGCAGGGAAGGGCAGGGCGTAGCGCTACTTTGGCGGCCCGCCGACCCGCCCAGACCGATGGCCCAGACCGAGGCCCCGACCATCCTCCTCGCCGACGACGAGCCCGCGATCCGCCGCGCGCTCCGCGAGATCCTCGAGTTCGAGGGGTACGAGATCGTCGAGGCCGTCGACGGCGACGAAGCCTTTGCCCGCGCCCGTGCGGGCGGCATCGACCTCGTGCTGCTCGACATCAAGATGCCGAAGCGCGACGGCATGGAGGTCCTCAAAGCGCTCCACGACGCCGAGAGCACGGTCCCGGTCGTGATGATCTCGGGCCACGGGACCGTCGAGACGGCCGTTGAAGCGACCCAGCTCGGCGCGGTCGACTTTCTGGAGAAGCCGCCGGACCTCAACCGCCTGCTCGTGACGGTCCGCGGGGCGCTCTCGCGCGGGCAGCTCCAGGTCGAAAACACGCGCCTCAAGCAGGTCGTCCGCGACGACGCCCGCGTGGACCTCACGCCGATCGTCGGCGACAGCCCGGCGATCGCGCGCATCCAAGCAACGGTCACGCGCGTCGCGCCGACCGAGGCGCGCGTGCTCATCACCGGCGAGCCCGGGACGGGCAAGGAACTCGTCGCACGCCACCTCCACGCCCAGAGCGGCCGCGCCGACGGTCCGCTCGTCGAGGTGAACTGCGCCGCGATCCCGAGCGAGCTCATCGAGTCCGAGCTGTTCGGCCACGAAAAGGGTGCCTTTACGGGCGCGACCAAGCAGCGCGTCGGCAAGTTCGAGCAGGCCGACGGTGGGACGCTCTTTCTCGACGAGATCGGCGACATGTCGCTCGATGCGCAGGCCAAGGTCCTCCGCGCGCTCCAGGAGAGCCGCATCACGCGCGTCGGTGGCGACCGCTCAATCCCGGTCGACGTCCGCGTCGTCGCGGCGACGAACCGCGACCTGCTCGCGCAGGTGGACGAGCACCGCTTCCGCGAGGACCTCTACCACCGCCTCTCGGTGATCCTCGTCCACGTGCCGCCGCTGCGCGAGCGCCGCAGCGACATCCCTGACATCGCGCGCTTTATTCTGACGCAGGTCACGCGCCGCAACGGCGTCGGCGGCAAGGACTTTGCGCCCGGGGCGCTCGACGCGCTGCAGAAGCTCGACTGGCGCGGCAACGTCCGCGAGCTGCGCAACGTCGTCGAGCGGCTGCTCATCCTCTCCGACGGGCCCGAGATCACGGCCGAGGACGTCGAGCTCTTCGTCCGCCCGGGCGGGCCGGGGGCGGACCCCGTCGCGGGCCTCATCGACCGCTACGCGACGCTCTTCGAGTTCCGCGACCACGCCGAGGCGCTGTTTATCGCGCGCAAGCTCGACGAGTCGGACTGGAACGTCTCGCAGACGGCCGAGATCATCGGCGTGCAGCGCTCGCACCTGTACACCAAAATGAAGGAGTACGGCATCGAGCGGCCCGACTGATGGAAACTGGAGACCGGCCGGGCGAGCTCGGACCTGAACAGGAGACTGATCAGCCGTTGGTACCGGCCGCCAACGGCCGACCC
>DASVSE010000113.1:0-3928 GCA_036388235.1 Rubricoccaceae bacterium
CGGGAGCGGCCGGCCGGCGGCAACGGACTGGGTGCGGACCGCCCCGGCCCCGCGCACGACGGGCTCGACGCCGAGCGCGCGGAGCCACGTCACGGCGGCCCGGACCGACTGCCCGCGGAGGTCCGGCATGGTCTGCGCCCGTGGGGCCGGGGCCGGGTGGAGCTCGAGCACGTCGGCGAGCGGCGCACGGCGCGGGGCCGTGAGCGCGACAGGCTGCCAGACCGCGTCGTCGGTGTCGACAGCGAAGCCTTCGGCGCGCAGGCGGGCGGCGGCGAGGACGGCCGGCATCCCGGCGACGGCGGGCACGCGAGCGGCCGCGCGGTGCGGGACGGCCTCGGCCGGGGCGACGCGCTGCGCGACGCGCGGGAACGTCCCGATCCACCGCCGCGCGACGCGCCCGAAGATCGGGGCCGAGACAGTCCCGCCGTAGTAGCCGTTGCGCGGCGAGTCCAGCAGGACGTAGAGCACCACCTCGGGCGCCTCGACGGGGAACAGGCCGACGAACGAGGCGCGGTACTGGTTGAGGTAGCGGCCGTTCACGGCTGTCTGGGCGGTCCCCGTCTTGCCCGCGATCCGGAGGCCCTCGACCTGCGCAGCCACGGCCGTGCCGTCGTCCGACACGACGCGCTCGAAGGCGGGCATGAGCGCCTGCGCCGTCTCGCGCGAGAAGGCGCGGCGGACCGAGTCGGGCGGGGCCGTCCACACCGCCCGGCCCGTCCGCGCGTCGCGGCGCTCGGCGACGACGTGCGGGTGGACGAGCAGGCCGCCGTTGGCGAGCGCGGCGTAGGCCGTCAGAATCTGGATCGGTGTCGCCTCCAGGGCATAGCCGATGCTCATCCACGGCAGCGTGGTCGCGTCCCACGCCTCGGGCCGGCGCAGCAGGCCGGCGACCTCGCCCGGCAGGTCGATGGTCGTCGGCTGGCCGAAGCCGAGCGCGCGGGCCGTCCGGTAGAGCGGGCCGGCCCCCATGCGCTCGGCCGTGAGCGCCATGCCGATGTTGGACGACTTCACAACGGCGTCGTCCAGCGTGATGCGCCCGTTGGGGTGCGAGTCGGTCATTGTCCGGCGCGCGAAGCGGTGCGTCCCGCCGCCGGTCTCCAGAACGGATGCCATCGTGGACGTGCCGCTCTCGACGGCGGCCACGGCCGTGACGAGCTTGAACGTCGAGCCCGGCTCGATGCGGTCCACAACGGCGTGGTTGCGCTTCGACGCCTCGGCGAACGTGCCGGCGCGGTTCGGGTCGTACGTCGGGACGTTGGCCATGGCGAGGATCGCGCCCGTGTTGGGGTCCATCGCAATGGCGGTCCCCCAGCGTGCGCCGGCCTCGGCCACGCCGCGGGCGAGCTCCTCCTCGAGAATCGACTGCCGGACGAGGTCGATCGTGAGGACGACGTTCTCGCCGTCGACCGGCTCGACGCGCGTCCCGCCGACGACGGCGCGCACGACGTCGCGGCGGTCGCGCTGGACGGCCTGCCGGCCGGGCGTGCCGCTGAGCGCGGCGTCGAGCTGAAGCTCGATCCCGGCGACGCCTTCGAGGTCGCGCGTGACGTGACCGAGCACGTGCGCGGCCGTCTCGCCGTAGGTGTAATGGCGGCGGTACGACCCGCGGACGATCAGGCCGGGCACCCGGGCGGCGTCGAGCTTCTCCTTGGTGACCTCGTCGAGGTCGCGGACGAGGACGGCGTACTGGCGGCTCGCGCGGTCGGCGACGCGCTGGCGGAAGTGGTCCGCGCCGCGGCCGGTCCCGTCGCCGAGAATCTGGTAGAGCGTGTCCGCCCGCTCGCTGAAGCCCGCCATCGTCGGGTCCACGGCCACCTCGAAGCGCGCCCGGTTGACGACGAGCGCACGCCCGGCGCGGTCGAGGATCGCACCGCGCTGCGCCGGCAGCGTCTCGACGGACTCGGCCTGGCGCAGCCCGCGCGCCCGCAGCTCGGCCCCGTCGCCGACGGCGACGCGCAGCATCTGCACGACGACGAGCACCGGCACGAGCAGGAGCAGGCCGAAGACCGTGTAGAGGCGGGACAGGATGGCGTGGCGCGAGTCGATGGTCGGCGTCGTCCGGGCGGGTGTTGGTGGGTGGAGCGAGGGCGGGTGCGCGCCGGCGAGCCGGGGCTCAGCGTCGGCATCAGGCCGAGTGGGGGGACGCGCGCGCCCGCCCTCGTTCCGGGGGTCGGGTGGAATCAGTCGATCTCGGCTGTGAGCTCGACCGGGACGCCGTAGGCGACACCCTCGACGAGGCCAAGGGCCTGGGCGCGCGGCATCACGGCGTCGGGACCTGTGAGGTGGTCGAACTCGCCGCGGAGGCGCTGCCCTGCGAGGCGCAGCCGGACATTCTCGCGGCGTGCCTCCTGCAACTCGGCAAGCGTGGAGCGCGTCGCGTAGACGTGGGCGACGAAGATGGTCCCGATGACGCACGCGAGAACGACGAGCAGGCCGAAGCGGAGGCTTGGGACGACGTCGAATGGGCTGACGCGCGTGGCCATGGCCGGCCGTCCCGCCTTGCGGTCGGCAAGCTGCGTGGCCTTACGCTGGCCTGCTGCCGCCCGGCCGTCGCGCCCGGCGACGCCGGCCGGCGTGCCGTCGAGGTCGGCCCAGCCGGGCAGGGCCGTGCCGCGGCGCACCTTGCGGGCCGCGAGGGCGGGAGCCGGCGCGGGGCGGGGCGTCGGCCGCGGAGCGGGGCGCGGGGCGGCCCGATTGCGGGCCGGGGCGGGCGGGGTCTGAGTCGCAGTGGGCATGGGCAGACGGGCTAGAGGCGAGCCGCGGCAGGCGCGGCGACTTCGGCGATGCGGAGGCGCGCCGAGCGGGCGCGGCCGTTGCGGGCGACCTCGGCGTCGCCGGCGACGACCGCGCGGCGCGTGACGGGCGCGAACGGCGTGACAGGGTTGCCGAAGGCGTCGCGCTCGGGCGTGGCCGTGTCGAAGCGACCCGTGCGGAGAAAGTGCTTCGCGCGACGGTCTTCGAGGCTGTGGTAGGACATCACGGCAAGGCGTCCGCCGGGCCGCTCCGCCTCGGGCCGGGCAAGGACCGACAGGGCGGCGGGGAGCGCCCGCTCCAGCACGCCCATCTCGTCGTTGACGGCGATGCGGAGCGCCAGGAAGACGCGAGCGAGCGCCTTGCCCTCGTCGCGCGTCGGGACGGCCCGGCGGACAGCCGCGGCGAGGTCGGCCGTCGTCTCCATGCGCTCGGCGCGCTTGATGGACTCGGCGATGCGCCGCGAGCGGCCCTCCTCGCCGTAGGCATAGATCGTGTCCGCGAGCTGCGCCTCACTCAACCGGGCGACGAGGTCGGCCGCGGTCTCGCCGGCCTGGCCGTCCATGCGCATGTCGAGCGGGCCGTCGTGCATGAAGGCGAAGCCGCGCGCGGGTGCGTCGAGCTGACGGCTGCTCACGCCGAGATCGAGCAGGACGCCGGCGGCGGGGCGGCCGTGTGTGGGCCCCAGCCCGGCGTCGGTGAGCAGACGGTCGATGTCGGCAAAGTTGCCGCGGAGCGCGACGAACCGCCCGGCCGCCTCGGCATCGGCGAGGCGGGCCCGGGCGACGCCGAGCGCCTCGGCGTCCTGGTCGATGCCGACGACGAGCGCGTCGGGGCCGAGCGCGTCGAGGAGCGCGGCCGAGTGGCCGCCGCCGCCGAGGGTGCCGTCGACGTAGAGGCCGTTCGGATCGGTCACGAGTCCGGCGACGGCCTCGGGCGCGAGAACGGGCGCGTGGTAGCCGGTCGCGTAGGCCTCGCCGCCCGTGCCGACGACCTCGGGCGTGCCGGTCGCGGCCGCCTCTGCACCAGAGGCGTTCCGCAGGGCGCGGGAGAGGCGGCGAGGGCGGGCGGGGCGGGACATGACCGTGGGCATGGGGACGTTCAGGAGCGGCCGGCCATCACGGCCTGCGCGAGCACGTCGTAGGACGTCGTCTGCCCGTTGAGGTAGGTCTCGAAC
>DASVSE010000114.1:0-3975 GCA_036388235.1 Rubricoccaceae bacterium
ACAGCGCGCTCGGGTTGGCGACCTCCACGAGCCCGCCCTCGCGCATCTCGAAGACGCCCATCTCGTTCGCGGCCCCGAAGCGGTTCTTGACCGCCCGCAGGATGCGGTACGCGTGGTGCCGGTCGCCCTCGAAGTGCACGACCGTGTCGACCATGTGCTCCAGCACGCGCGGGCCCGCAATCGAGCCCTGCTTGGTGACGTGCCCGACGAGAAACGTCGTCATGTCGGTCGTCTTGGTGACGTCGAGCAGAGCGGCCGTAGACTCGCGGACCTGCGCGACCGAGCCCGGCGCGCTCGACAGGTCGGGCCGGTACACCGTCTGGATCGAGTCCACGATCATCACGTCGGGCTTGATCTCGTAGGCCGCGGCGAGGATCGCCTCGACGTTGGTCTCGGGAAAGAGAAAGAGCGCGTCTGTGTCGACGCCCATCCGCTGCGCGCGGAGCTTGACCTGCTGCGCGGACTCCTCGCCCGTCACGTAGAGGACCGTCGAGCCGGCAAAGCGCCGCGTGAGGTCCGTCATGAGGGTCGACTTGCCGATGCCCGGGTCGCCGGCGACAAGCGTGAGCGAGCCCACCATGACGCCGCCGCCCATCACGCGGTCGAACTCGCCCAGGCCCGTCACCAGCCGGTGGCGCTCCATCACGGAGACGTCGCTCAGGCGCTGCGGCCGAGACGCTCCGTATGCCGCGCCCAGCCGCGCCGACGTGCCCTCGCCCGAGGCCGCACGCATGACGGGCGCCTTGTTCGCGACCGGCGTGGCCTCCTCAACGAGCGTGTTCCACGCACCGCAGCCACCACACTGTCCGGCCCAGCGGATCGACTCGTGGCCACAGTCCTGGCAGACGAAACGGGTTTTGGCTTTGGCCATCGGAAACGAGGGGCGGCGAGTGGAAGGGCAGCCAGCGTCACGTCGTGGGAACGGAAGCCTCAACCCTTCTTCCCGGGGCGTCCGCCGGGCGGGGCTAGCTTGGCAGTCGGGCAAGATCGCGCCCGCCGCTGCCATCCGCCTGTCACCGCATGGAGATCGCCTCGTCCCGCTCAAGTCCGGGTTCACCCGGCGGTCCGGCTGTCCCGGGTGCCCCGTCCCGCGCCGACCGCGCGTCGGCGGGCGGACGTGGCTCCAGCGCGCGCGCGACCGGAGCGGCGCTGGCAGCGCCGGTCGTGCGAGCCCTCGAAGGCCTCGGGCGCTACTTCATCCTCATGGCGCGCGCGTTCAACCTTCCCCGCGACCTCTCGCCGCGGCTCTACGCCCGCAATCTCGCCGAGCAGATGGTCCAGGTCGGGATCAACTCGATCCCAATCGTCGCCCTCGCGACGGCCTTCGCAGGTGGCGTGACGACGGTCCAGGCGATCTACCAGCTCGAAAACCCGCTCCTGCCGCTGTCCATCGTCGGCACGTTCGCGGAGCAGTCGATGCTGCTGGAGCTGGGCACGCTGGTGACGGCGTTCGTGCTCTGCGGGCGCGTCGGGGCCCGCATTGCCGCAGAACTCGGCACGATGCGCGTTAAGGAGCAGATCGACGCGCTCGAAGCGATGGGCCTTTCGTCGACGAGCTATCTCATCGTGCCGCGTGTGGTCGCCGGCGTGCTCATGTTTCCAATCCTCTACGTCGTCGCAACGACAGTCGGGATGGCGACGAGCGCGTTCGTGGCCGGTGCCTCGGGCGAGCTCTCCGTCCAGACGTTCTGGACGGGCGCGCAGCTCTACTTCAAGCCATACGACATCTTCTTCGGCCTGGTGAAGTCGTTCGTGTTCGGCTTCGTCATCACGTCGATCGCGTGCTACACCGGATACTCCGCCAAAGGCGGCGCCGAGGGCGTCGGCGACGCGACGACGAAGGCGGCCGTCTTCGGCTGCGTCTACGTCCTCCTCGCCGACTACCTCTGCGCCGCCGTCCTGCTGTGAGCGGCCTGCGCGACGAGGCCGGACCTCTGCCCGTCGCGACCGCTCCGGTGCCGCCGGCTCCACCTGCATCCCGCCACGCGAGTTGATCGAAATCCGCGACCTGACCAAGCGCTTCGGCAGCCGGACCGTGCTGCACGACGTCACGCTCACGATTCCCGAGGGCGAGACGACGTGCATCATCGGGCGCTCGGGCTCGGGCAAGAGCGTGCTCATGCGCCACCTCGTCGCCCTCTTGAAGCCCGACGAGGGGCAGGTGATCGTCGACGGCGCGCCCCTCGCCGAGCTGACGTATTCCGAACTGCGGCAGGTGCGGCGCAAGTTTGGCGTCCTCTTCCAGGGCGGGGCGCTGTTCGACTCGATGTCGGCCATCGAGAACGTCGAGTTTCCACTGCGGACGTTTACGGAGCTCTCGCGGCGTGAGGTCCGCGCGCGGGCCCTTGAGTGCCTTGAACTCGTCGAGCTGCCGCAGGCGGGCAAGCAGAAGCCGGCCGAGCTCTCGGGCGGCCAGCAGAAGCGCGTCGCGCTCGCGCGCGCCATCGCCATCGAGCCGAAGTACATCCTCTACGACGAGCCCACGTCGGGCCTGGACCCCGAGACGTCCAACACCATCGACGACCTCATCGCGCGCCTCGGCCGCGACCTCGGCACGACGTCGGTCGTCGTGACGCACGACATGCACTCGGTCCTCTCGATCGCGGACCACGTCGCGTTCGTCCACGACGGCACGATTCCCTGGATCGGGACCGTGCCCGAACTCCACGCCGCGACGGATGAGACGCTGCTCGCGTTCGTCCGCGCCAACGAATACAAGATCGGACTGGGCTAGCGAGACCCGCCGGCAGCGTCCGGCCTCGCCCCGCCCCTCTCCCCCATTCCCGCCTCCATGTCCAACGAGATCAAGGTTGCCCTGTCGGTCCTCTTCGCCATCGTGGCGATCTACGGCGGGATCCGCTTTCTCTCGGGCCAGCCACTCTTCGGGGGCGGCTACGAGATCGTGGCCGAGTTCTCGGACGCGCAGGGCCTCGCCCCGGGGTCGGTCGTGCGGCTCAACGGCGTCCGCGTCGGCGACGTCTCCCGCGTCGGGCTCGGCGACAACGCGCGCAAGGTCTATGTCACGATGGCGATCGAGCCCGGGGTCGAGATCCCGCGCGGCTCGACGATCCAGACGTCCGGCCTGTCGGCCATCGGCGAGGTCAACGTCGAGATCACGCCGCCGCAGGGAGCGGACGCCGGGCGGCCGCTCGTAGCCGGGGACACGCTGATCGCGAGCGAGGTCCCGGACCTCTTCGACCTGCTCGCGGGTCAGTCCAACAGCCTCACGGCGCGGGCCGACACGGCGCTCATCGGTGCCGTGAACACGTTTACGAGCCTGGACCGCATTCTGACGAACTCGGGCGACGACGTGACGGCGGTCCTCGCGCAGCTCCGCTTTCTCACGACGGCCGCCACGACGACGCTTCTCGCCGAGCGCGAGCGGATCGGGCGGACGCTGAACTCGCTCGAAGCGGCGGCGGCAAACGCCTCCGCCGTCTCATCGGACGTGGGCAACGACGTGCGGGGCGTCTCGCGGGCGGTCGGGGACGACCTGCTGGCGACGAGCCGGACCGTCCGCGGCGTCGCCGAGACGAACGCGGACTCGGTCGCGATCGTCGTGAATGGTCTCAACACGTCGCTGCGGCGGCTGGACCAGAACCTCGCGACGCTCAACCGCCTCACGTCCAACCTCGACTCGACGATCACGGGCGTCCGCGAGGCGGACGGGACGCTGAGCCTGCTGCTCACGGACCCCTCGCTGTACCAGAACGCGAACGCGGCGGCGGCGAGCCTCCAGCAGATCCTGCAGGACTTCCAGAACGACCCGCAGCGCTACCTCCGCGACTTTACGCCCGTCCGGGTGTTCTGAGCGAGGCGCGGCGGGCCGCCGACGTCTTGACGTGTCAGGGCTCGGCAGGAGCGGGCAGGCGGGCCGGGCGTGGCAGACGGGCAGCCGTCACGCCGGGGGGCATCGCCCGGCGGACGGCGACCGATACAGGCGTGTCCGTTGCGTTGGCGTCCGCCTCGGAGGTG
>DASVSE010000115.1:0-1760 GCA_036388235.1 Rubricoccaceae bacterium
CGACACGCCGCCGGCGGCGGACCCCAGCGACGTCAAGCCGCCGCTCCCCGACGCCGACTACCGCCCCCAGCCGCTCGGCGGCAACAACTAACCCCTGGACCTATGAGCGACAGCCTTTCCCGCGACGCCGGGGACTCCGACGACATTATCCGGGTCCCGCGCGCCCGCCTCCGCGAAGTCAAGGACGAGATTGACGGCCTCACCGCCGAGCGCGACCGCCTCACGCGCGAGCTCGCCGAGCTGCAGGAGGAGCACCGCAACCTCCGCACGCACCTCACGGGCTCGCTCAAGGAGATTGCCCGCCTCTCGGGAGAAGTCGACGCGCTGCGAGGCGTCTGAGACGGTCCCGAGGCGCATTCCTGGAAGGGTGGCAGAGTGGTCGATCGCGGCGGTCTTGAAAACCGCTGTGCCGCAAGGCACCGTGGGTTCGAATCCCACCCCTTCCGCCAGACGCCGTGGGCGCGGCGCAACTTGGCTCCGCCCGGGCCGTCTGCCGAGTCAGGAGACCTGCCCCGACCGATGCCCCCGTTGAGACTCGCCGTTTGCCTCGCCGTGCTGGCGCCCGTTGTGGCCTCGGCCCAGACGCCCGACACGCTCGGGCCGACGGTCACGCTGCCCGAAGCCGTTCAGGTCGCAATCCGCAACAGTCCCGAGGTGGCCCGGGCCGGCATTGCAGACCGCACGGGCGACCTCGCCGTCCGCGGCGCCCAGGCCGGCCGCCTTCCCGCGGTGACGTTCCAGGCCGGCCCGGCCCAGCAGTTCGGCCTCGGCTTCGACCAGACGACAGGCCAGCTCTCGTCCCAGAGCACGCAGTCGCTCAACGTCGGAGTGAGTGCGGACGTGCGCCTCTTCGACGGCGGCCTGACGCGCTACGCCGTCGAAGGCGCCCGCCTGGACCGGGCGGCGGCGGGCGTGGCGGCGATTCGGACCGAGCAGCAGGTCGCGCTCGACGTTGCGCAGCGCTTTCTGCAGCTCTTGCTGGACCGCGAACTCGTCGGCGTGCAGCAGGGGCAGCTGGCCGCCGCGCTCAGCCAGCGCGAGCAGGTCGCGGGCCTTGTCGAGGGCGGCGTCCGCGCCCGCGGCGACCTGATTGCGCAGGACGCCGTCGTGGCCGAGCGCCGGGCCGCACTCGTCGAGGCCGAAGGGGCCGTTGCCCGCGACGAGGCCCTCCTGGTTCAGGCGACGGGCCTCGACCCGCTCGCGGCGCCGGCGTTTGTCGGGCCGAGTCTCGCTGCACTGGAGGCCGCTGGCGCCCTGGCGTACGAGCCGCCGCCTCTCTCCGACCTCCTCGCGAGCGCCCGCGAAGCCCGCGCCGACGTGCGCGCGCAGGACATCCGCATCCGCTCGGCCGAGGCCTCGTCGCGTGCCGCGCGCGCCCAGGGCCGCCCGAGCGTCGACCTCTCCGTCAACATCGGAACCGGGTATTCGAGCCTCCAGCAGCGCCTCGCCGACCCGTCGGCGCCGATCCCGACCGTCCCGGTCACGCTTCCCGACGGGACGCCGATCCTCGTCGGCGGGCAGCCGTTCACGGTCGCGGGCGGGCAGCCGGACCTGGAGCGGACGCCGCTGTTCATCCAGGGCCTCGACAACCGGCGCAGCAGCATCGCGCTCTCGCTCGTCGTCCCCATCTTCGACCGCTACGCCACGCGCCGGGCCGTTGCCGAGGCACAGGTCCGGACCGACGATGCACGCCTGACGCGCTCCGCGCTCGTCCGGCAGGTCGATGCCGACGTGCAGACTGCGGCCGTGGAGGCGCGCAC
>DASVSE010000116.1:0-1704 GCA_036388235.1 Rubricoccaceae bacterium
GGGCGCGAGGCGACGCGCGAGCAGGACCGGTTTATGGGCCTGCCCAAGGTGTACACGGCCACGATGCGTCTCGGGCAGACGACGCCTAGCGCCGACGCCGAGACGCCTGTCGATGAGACGCGCGATGCCTCGGGCGTGACCGACGCCGCCCTCGACGCGCTCATCCCGCAGTTCACCGGCGACATCACGCAGACCCCGCCGATCTACGCTGCGATCAAAGTCGGCGGCGAGCGGCTATACAAGAAAGCGCGTCGCGGCGAAACGGTCGACGTGCCTAGCCGCGTCGTGACGGTGTCCGAACTCGTGTTCACGGCCCGCCGCGGCGACGATGTGGACCTCCGGATGGCGTGCTCGAAGGGCACGTACGTCCGGGCGCTCGCCCGCGACATCGGCGAGGCCCTCGGCGTCGGGGCGCACCTCGTGGCGCTCCGGCGCGAGGCCATCGGGCCGTTCCAGGCGTCCGAAGCGTTCGACCTGGACGCCTTCGACAGCGTCCGAGCCGCGCGCGACGCCGCGCGGGAAGTGGCGTGACGCGCGAGGCCGACCTCGTCCGCGACGACCGCTCGGTCGTAACGACGGGCACGTTCGACGGTGTCCACCTTGGTCATCAGGCCATCGTGACGTACCTCGTCGGGCGCGCACACGCCGTCGGCGGCGTGCCGACTGTCGTGACGTTCAGCCCGCACCCGCGCGAGGTCATCACGGGCACGCCCGTGCCGCTCTTGACGACGCTCGACGAGCGCGCGGACCACCTCGAATCACTCGGCGTCGAGCGGTTTGTGGTCCTGCCGTTCTCTCGGGCGCTGAGCCAGCTTTCGGCCGAGGCGTACGTCTCCGATGTCCTCCTCGGGCAGATCGGGATGCGCGAGATCGTCGTCGGCTACGACCACCGCTTCGGCCGCGGTCGCGAAGGGGACCGCGCGACGCTGGAGCGCATCGGCGCCCAGCGCGGATTCACGGTCGACGTCATCCCCGAGCAGATATATGGGGCCGGCGAAGGGGTTGCCGGTGATGGGCCCGCGCAGGGCATCACCATCTCATCGTCCGAAATCCGCCGTCGCCTGATCGACGACGGCGACGCGGCGGGTGCGGCGCACCTGCTCGGCCGGCCGTACCGGCTCTCTGGCCCGGTCGTCCGGGGCGATCAGCGCGGGCGAACGATCGGCTTCCCGACAGCGAACGTGCAGCCGGCCAACCCGTCCAAGCTCCTCCCCAGGACCGGCGTCTATGCCGTCCGCGCGACGCTCCCGGGGGGCGAGACGCGCGGCGGGATGATGAACGTGGGCGTCCGCCCGACTTTTCAGACCGACGGACGGCGTACGGTCGAGGTTCACCTGTTCGACGTCGAGGCCGACCTGTACGGGCAGACGCTCGGGGTTGATCTCGTCGCCCGTCTCCGCGACGAGCGGCGATTCGAGGGCATCGAGGCGCTCGTCGCGCAACTGCGTGAAGACGAGTCGGAGGCCCGAAACGCCCTCGCAGGGTAGGTTGCGGGCGGTGCGTTCCCATGCGGGCGCACCCTTTCCAGCCTTCGGTCGCCTTCCGGCGACCCCCGTCTTCGTCCGCATCGCAGATCGGACGAGGATCATCCAACCCCCACATGATCAGCAAGGAGCAGAAGCAGGGCATCGTGACCCAGCATGGCGACGCCGAGACCAACACCGGCAAGCCCGAAGTCCAGATCGCCATCTTCACGGCGCGCAT
>DASVSE010000117.1:0-2147 GCA_036388235.1 Rubricoccaceae bacterium
GTACGCCCCGGTTCAGCACGTGCGTGTAGATCTCCGTCGTCCGCACGTCCTTGTGGCCGAGCAACTCCTGGACGGTCCGGATGTCCGCGCCGCGCTCCAGCATGTGGGTCGCGAAGCTGTGCCGGAACGCATGTGGGTGCGCGGGCTTCTCGATGCCTGCCGATTTCGACGCCCGCCGAACCGCCTTCTGGATGACCGATTCCGAGAGGTGGTGCCGACGCCGCACCCCCGTGCGAGGGTCGATGGCCGTCGCCGGCGCCGGGAAGACGTACTGCCACGCGGTCTCCGTCGCCGCCTGCGGGTACTTGTGCGCGAGCGCGTGCGGCAGGTGGACTGCGCCGAGGCCGGCGTCGCGGTCGCGGCGGTGCAGCCGGCGCACGTCCTCGATCTGCTCGCGGAGCGCCTCTTCGATGCTCGACGGCAGCAGCGCGACGCGGTCACGGTCGCCCTTGCCCTCGCGTACGACGAGGTGGCCGCCCGACGTGCCGCTCGCGAACTGAACGTCCTTGACGCGGAGCCGGAGCCCTTCGAGCAGACGCAGGCCCGAGCCGTAGAGCAGGCTCGCCACGAGGCGCGGCGTGCCGCCCATCGCGCCCAGCACGGCCTCGACCTCGGCGCGGGTGAGCACGACGGGGAGCCGCTTGGGACGTTTGGCGCGAGGGAACGGGTCGACGAGCCCGAGCGGCCGGCCGAGCACGGCGTCGTAGAGAAACAGGATCGCCGCGAGCGCCTGGTTCTGCGTCGACGCGGCGACGTGCCGGTCTTCGGCGAGGTGCGCGAGGAAGGCCGCCACGTGCGGCTCAGCGAGCGTGGCCGGATGATGCGGGCGTCCGTCGACGTCCCGGTGAAAGAGGCAGAAGCGGCGGGCCCACGAGGCGTAGGCCTGCTCGGTGCGGATGGAGTAGTGGCGGACGCGGCAGGAGGACCGGACGGCGTCGAGCAGGCGCGGCGCGGGATTAGCGTCGCGGCTGGGGAGGCCGAAGGGAGCAGGTGGCTCGGCGACGAGAGCGGTCATGCACGTTATGCGGACGGTGTCGGGATAAAACCGGAGGTGCGGCTGTAAGTCCAAGACCCGTAAGGGGTGCAGTCGTAACCTCGGCGCGTTATCCGGCCGGCCGGCCCGCTTTTATCCGGATCGCGTCCGCCCAATGCTTGTTCTGCGGCTTCCGCAACGCTCTATGCGTACCACCCTCCTCGTTCTCGTCGCGCTCACGCTCTCCGGATGCTCGGGCGTCTTCCCCGGCTCACGGCCGTACCAGCCGCTCGACTGGGAGGCCGCCGCCCTGGCGGGATCGCTCAAGACGGCCATGCCCTCCGACGTCGTCACGGACCCCGCCCAGTACCAGGGCCGGCTTATCCACTGGGTCGGCGTCGTCGACACGTTCTCCGTCGAGGCCGTCGGCGACAGCGTGTTCACGAGGATCGAGTTCGAGCAGCACTACTACGACTACATCGAAGACTTCAGCATTCAGGACGAGACGATGTTCGTCTCGCCTCTCGGCGGCGGCCGCTTCGTCTACGCGGACGCGCGGGCCGGCGCGTCCGTGGACTCGCTCCGCCAGAGCCTCTCAATGGGCGCCGCGTCCGGCAACCTCGGGTTCGTCTACGGAACGCTTCAAGCGGTGAGGTCAGGGCTTCCCATCCTGACGAACGGCCGGATCCGGTTCGTCCCGGACCGGCTTTTCTCGACGGCCATCTTCCGCTACGACGTGCGCCGCGACGCAGAGGGCCGAGCGGTAGGGACGGAGAACGGCTTCCCGGAGTTGACCGGGATCGAGTTCCTCAAGATCGCAGGACCGGGGCAGAACGACTGAGTTGCCTGGTTGGGCGAGCCGGTCAAGACCGCAGAACCCGCCGCTGCACCGGACGGCACGTTGAGGTCCCGCCGTCCTCTACCTTCCCGCCCGTGCCGCCGGTGAGCGGCTGTCCGTTATGCGGCTCTACGAACCGCTCAGCCCACCATGAAGCGATACGACTCTATCGGGAGGGGGTACAGTCAGTACCGCATCCCTGATGAGCGGATCGCCGCGCATATCTCGGACGCCCTCGGGGACGCCGAGACCGTGCTGAACGTCGGAGCCGGAACGGGGTCGTACGAGCCCGAGGGCCGGCGCGTCGTCGCCGTCGAGCCGTCCGCGACCATGATC
>DASVSE010000118.1:0-1562 GCA_036388235.1 Rubricoccaceae bacterium
GCCCCGATGAGGAGCGCCCCGCCCGGCCCGACGACAGCAGCAGCGTCGCGGAAAAAGTCTCGCGTCTCGGCAGGCGTAAAGTTGCCGACCGTCGAGCCCGGGAAAAAGACGACCCGCTGCTCACGCGGCGAGACGTCGGGGAGCGAGAACGGCTGCGTGTAGTCGGCGACAACCGGGCGGACGTCGAGGCCGGGGTACTCGGCGCGGAGGGCATTCTCTGCCGCGTCGAGAGCCGTCGGGGAGATATCGACGGGGATGTAAGCCGCCAGACCGGTCGTGCGCAGGGCGTCCAGCAGAACGCGCGTCTTGTCACTCGATCCCGAGCCGTACTCCACGAGAGCGGCACCCGGGCCGATGGCCGTGGCCATCTCGGAGGCGTGGTCGCGGAGGATGCCGCGCTCGGTCTCGGTCGGGTAGTACGCGGCGAGGCGCGTGATGGCGTCGAACAGGCGCGATCCCTCGGCGTCGTAGAGCCACTTGGGCGGAATGGTCCGGGGCGAGGCAGCGAGCCCGGCGAGAACGTCGGCTTGAAACGAGGACGGCACAGAGGGCGGGGAGGGAGCGGGGCCTAGCGGAGGCGGGCGTCGAGGTAGGTGAAGACCGTCGCCCACGTGCGGGCCTGCTGCTCGGGCGTGACGCCGGCCCCGTGGCCGCCCTCGGTGTTCTCGAAGTAGTAAACCGGGAAGCCCATCGACTCCATCCGGGCGGCCATCTTGCGCGCGTGGCCGGGGTGGACCCGGTCGTCGCGCGTGGTCGTCGTGAAGAGCGGGACGGGGTATGCCGTGCCGGCGTGCAGGTTCTGGTAGGGCGAGTAGCGTGCGATGAACGCGCGGTCCTCGGGCACGTCGGGGTCGCCGTACTCGGCCATCCAACTCGCCCCGGCGAGGAGGCGGTGGTAGCGGAGCATGTCCAGCAGCGGCACCTGGATCACGACGGCGTTGAACAGGTCGGGACGCTGCGTGAGCATCGCGCCCATGAGCAGGCCGCCGTTCGATCCGCCTCGGATGCCGAGGTGGCGCGGGCTCGTGACGCCGGTCGAGATGAGGGCTTCGGCAACGGCGATAAAGTCTTCGTAGGCGCGCGGGCGGTTGTCGCGCATCGCCGCGCGGTGCCACGCGGGCCCGAACTCGCCGCCGCCACGGATGTTGGCGACGGCGTAGACACCACCGCGCTCCAGCCACTGCACGCCTGTCATGGCGTCGTAGGACGGCTCCAGCGAGACCTCGAAGCCGCCGTAGCCGTAGAGAAGCGTCGGGGCGGTTCCGTCGAGCGGCGTGCCTTCGCGGTAGACGAGCGTGTACGGGACGCGCGTGCCGTCGGGCGAGACGGCCTCGCGGGCCTCCATGACCAGGCCCGCGGCGTCGAACTGGGCGGGAAGCGCGCGGACCGGGCGGACCTCGCCGTCACGGTCGGAGAGAAAGAGGGTCGGCGGCTGGAGGTAGGAACTGGCCTGAAAGAAGAAGCGGCCCGAGTCGTCGTCCGTCGTGAGAACGTCGACGGAGCCGAGAGTGGGCGCCTCGACGGGCATGGCCTGCCAGGCGCCGTCCCGGTGCGTGACCCGG
>DASVSE010000119.1:0-8655 GCA_036388235.1 Rubricoccaceae bacterium
TTCTGGCGTCGCCCGAGGAGCGCGACCGCTGGGCCGGAGTGATTCTCGCGCGTGTCCTGCCCTATGGCGGGCTCGCCCGGCGGCACCGCGTCGCGTTCTTTCTCCGGGCGTCGAGCGCGCTCTACGCCCGCATCGCGAGCCGGCGCATCGCATTCGCCTACCACGACCTGCTCGACCCGTTCGAGCGGCACCTCGACCGCCTCGCGGCATGCCCGCCGACGATCCTCGTCGCGCCGCCGTCGGTTCTGCGCCTGCTCGCCCGTGAGGTTGCGGACGGCCGACTGAGGATCGCGCCCGAGCGCGTCGTGAGCGTCGCCGAAGTGCTCGACGACGTCGACCGCGCCGTTATCGAGGCGGCGTTCGGACAGCGCCTGCACGAGGTCTACCAGGCGACCGAGGGCTTTCTCGGCGCCACCTGCGCACACGGCACGCTGCACCTCAACGAGTCGCACCTCGTCGTCGAGAAGGCGTGGATCGATCGAGCCGCGCGCCGCTTTACGCCCGTCCTGACAGACTTCTCGCGTCGCACACAGCCAGTCCTGCGCCATGCGCTCGACGACATACTCGTCGAACGCGCCGAGCCGTGTCCGTGCGGGAGCGCCTTCACGGCCATCGAGCGCATCGACGGACGCCGCGACGATGCGTTCGTCCTCCCGAGGCGGGGCGGAGGCCCCGATGTCGTCGTCTTCGCCGACTTTCTCCGCCGCGCCGTCCTGCTCGGTGCTGCCCACGCGGACGCGTACACCGCCCATCAGCGGGCGGACGGGAGCGTTGTCGTGTCCATCTCGGTTCGCGACGACGACCGGCGCGTCGCCGAGGTGGGCGTCCGGGCCGAACTCGACCGGCTCTGGACGACGGTCGGTGTCGTCGCGCCAGAGGTGACGTTCGCCGCCCCGCCACCCGACGCGGTCTCGCCCGTCAAGCTGCGCCGCGTTACGCGCGAGCGCCCTGCATGAGCGCCCGCCGCCTCGCGCCCAACGACGCGCTAGCCCGCCTCGCTGCCTCGGCTGATCCGCACGCGCCGTATCTCGCGGCTATGCTCCGCGACGGGACCGTCGCCTACGTGGAAAATGCGCCGGCCACGCTGCACCTCTTCGAGGCCGGCAGCGCCCTCATCCCCGTCACGACGCCCCTCGCCGCGCCCCACCCGGACCTGTCGTACGTCGTCTCGCCGCACGCGCACTTTGCGCGCTACAGCGCCGAGGAACTGCACAAGCTGGGCAACCCGCCGGCCGAGGCGCTCCTGCGCGGCCTCGTCGCGGGCGTCGGCGCGGGCCTGCGCGCGGGCGGCATTGAGCGCGTCGCGTTCGTCAACAACTACCTGCTCTCGACCAATCTCTGGCCGCCGCTCGTGCCGCGCGACGTGCACCGGCTTCGGGACGCGGTCGTGGAGGCGTTCCCGGACCACGCCGTCGCCTTCCGGTCGGTCGACGCGCACGGGCAGCCGGGCCTCGTCGGGGCGCTACGTGCGGCGGGCTTCCGGTTTGTCCCGGCGCGGCAGGTGTGGTACCAGGACGTGCACGCTGCCGCGGGCCTGAAGCGCGTCCGCAAAGACCTGCGGCGCCTCGCCGGCCACCGCTGGCGCCCCGTTCCCGTTACGCCGTCCGAGGCGCCGCGCGTCGCCGAGTTGTACGGGATGCTGTACCTCGACAAGTACTCGCGCCTCAACCCGCAGCTGACGGTCCGCCTGTTCGAGCGGGCGATTGCCGAGCGCTGGTTCACGTTCCGCGGCTTCGCCCGCGACGGCGACCCGGCGAACGGCCTTGACGCCGTCCTGGGCTACGTCGTCCGGACGACCGGCGCGGGCGGCGAGCGAACAATGACGCAGTCCGTATTCGGCTTCGACACGCGGCTGCCGCTGCAACTCGGGCTGTACAGCCTGCTCAGCACCCAGGTGTTCTTGGAGGCGCGCGAGCACGGGCTGGCCGTCCACCGAAGCGCCGGCGCGGGCGCCTTCAAGGCAGCACGCGGGGCGGTTGCCGTCCCCGAGTTCCTGGCCGTTTACGACCGCCACCTGCAGCCGAGGCGACGGGCCGCATGGGCGCTGCTCGAATCGGTCGGGACGCGCGTCGGGCTGCCGCTGCTGCTCCGGTACGGGCTGTAGACTAGCGCCAGCCGGCCAGCATCTCAACGACCTCGTCCTGGGCGCGGTTGACGCGTGCCGTGGACGTCTGGTAGTTGTTGCACATCAGCGAGAACGCGATCGTGTGCCCGTTCGCCGCCGTGACGTAGCCCGAGAGCGTCCGCGCGCCCGAGATGTAGCCCGTCTTGGCGTGCACGTTGCCGCGCGCGAGGCCGCCGCGGTAGCGGTTGCTCAGCGTGCCCGTGACGCCGCCGACCGCGAGCGAGCGGTAGAACGCGATGCGCGTCGCGGGGTCCTCGTGGCGGTGCATCGCCTCGAGCAGCGTGATGATGGCCTGCGGCGTGAGCCGGTTCATCGCCGAGAGGCCCGAGCCGTCGACGAGCGACAGGTCTTCGGGGTCAATACCGATGCGCCGTAGGAACGGCTCGCCGGCGACGACGCCCGCCTCGGTCGAGCCGAGCGCGTACTGCGTCCCCGTGTACGCATAGGCGCCCATCGTGCGCAGGATCTGCTCGGCGTAGAGGTTGTTGCTGTCTGTGTTCGTCACGCCAACGATGGACGAGAGCTCGGGCGACAGGTGGGTCGCGATCCGCTGCATGCGGTCGTAGCGTGGCCGCGCGCCCCACGCGTCGACGTCGACGGCCTCGCCGTCGACCTCGATGCCCTCGCGGCGGAGGACGGCGACGAGCGTCGAGACGAAAAAGTCGGTCGGGTTGACGACTGAGACGGCTTCGGTCTGCGTCTCGCCGGGGGCGACCGTGCTGGAGACGGTGTAGACGTTGGACGCCAGCTCGCGGGCGACGCGCTCGGCCGGGACCGAGCCGGTCGTCGTGAGGTTGACGAGGCGGGCGTAGCCGTCGTCCGGCGTGACGGCCAGGCGCGCCGGCTGGCCGAGGGTCGTGCCCGTCGCCGCCAGTTCGACCGTCCCCTCGTTGAACTGCAGGCCCGAGACGGGCGCGGCGTACGCGTAGACGAGGTCGTCCCACGCCCAGCCTTTGCCCAGCCCGAGGTCGTCGAACACGTCGTCGTCGCCGACGACCGGCCCGACGATGCGGCGGACGCCGGCGGCGCGAAGCGAGTCCGCCCAGCCGCGAAAGGCCATCGTCATGTCGCCGGCCGTGTAGCGACCGCCGAACGTCGGGTCGCCGGAGCCGCGGACGACGAGGGACCCGAGCAGCGTCCCGTTCTGGATGTCGCCGTCGGCGTAGAGGCGCGTCGAGTAGCGGAAGCGCGGCCCGAGCGCGTCGAGCGCGCTCGCGGTCGTGAACAGCTTCATGTTGGACGCCGGAATGAAGCGTCCGTAGGCGTTGGACTCGTAAATCCGGTCACCGGTGTCGAGGTCCACGACGAGCGCGCCCCAGTAGGCGCTGTCGAAGTCCTCGTCTTCGAGAATCTCGGCGATGCGGCTCGCGACGAGGCTACGCGGCTGAGCGGACGCGGGCGTCGCCCACATGGCGACGGCCGCGAGCAGGACGAGAAAGACGGAACGGAGCATCGGAGCCGGGGGGAGCGGGGCGATAGCCCAACGAGAGCGACGCAAAAGGTAGTGCGGACGCCCGAAATGGACGCCGAACAGACGGCTACTGCGCGACGGCAGCCGAGTCCGCCGCCTGCTGCTGCCGGAGCGCGGCCGAGGCGCGGGCGATGCCGAGTGAGTCGCGTGCGGCCTCTTCGAGCAGGATCCGCTCGGGGTCGGGGCGCACCTTGAGCACGTACACGTACCCGACCTCAGAGATCGGGGACGCGGGCGTGAGGTGGATGATGTAGTCGTTGCGGCCGCGCGCGGCATACGCCGTGTCCACACGCCCGACGGGCGTGCCCGCCGGGAAGACGTCCGAGTAGCGGCTCGTGGTCACGAGCATGCCCCGCGTGACGGGCTCGGTCTTGACGACGTACTCCATCGTGAGCCGGTCGAACGCCTCGCCGTCCCACCGCACGACGCCGTCGCGGCCGAGCGCGTCGAGCGTCGCCGGGACGACAAACTGGGTGTTCTGGTGCGGCATCACGACGGCGTAGTTGCGGCTCGTGAGAACCACCTTGCCGACGATCCCGCGCTCGGAGATGACGGGCATGCCAGCTTCGACGCCCTGCGACGCGCCGGCGTCGATCGTGAGCAGGTTGGCCTGGCCGGTGAGGTCCTTGGCCACGACGCGCGCCACGACGCGCGGCACATTCAGCGAGTCCTGGAAGCCGAGCAGGCGCCGCAGCTGCGCGTTCTCGGCCGAGGCTTCGCGCAGGCGCGCGACATCGGTCGAGAGCGCGGCCGTCGTCGCGCGGAGGCGGTCGTTCTCACCGAGCGCGCCCTGGAAGCGCGCCACGCGCGCAAAGACGCCCTCGACGGGAGCCGTAGCCGCGAGGCTCGCAGCCCGCACGGCGCGCAGCACGGGCCCGTTGCGCCCGACAAAGATCACGAGCGCGACGAGCAGCAGCGCGACGAACACGACGGTCTCGCGCGAGCGCTCCCAGACGGTCTGTGCAATCGCCATGAGGCCAGGGGACGAGGGTCAGGAGACGCGAGTGCTCGGGACTGCCCGACCCGCGTCCCCGGACCTGCCGTTAGTTGGACAGCACCTGGAAGTAGGTGTCCATGTTTTCGAGAACCGTGCCCGTACCGCGGACGACGGCCGTGAGCGGGTCCTCGGCGACGAAGACCGGCAGCTCGGTCCGCTCGCGGAGGTACTCGTCGAGGCCCTTCAGAAGCGCCCCGCCGCCGGTCAGCATGATGCCGCGGTCGAGAACGTCGCCGCCGAGCTCCGGGGGCGTCCGCTCGAGCGCGCGCACGACGGCGCCGGCAATCTGGTTGACGGCCGGGCGGAGCGCCTCGCGGACGTCCTCGGAGGACACGACGCGCGTCTTGGGCACGCCCGTGACGAGGTCGCGGCCCTTGACGGACAGCTCGAGCTCGGGGTCGAGCTTCGTCGCTGAGCCGATCTCGCACTTGATGCGCTCGGCCGTCCGGTTGCCGATGAGCAGGTTGTGGTGCTTCTTGAAGTACTGCGTGACCGCCTCGTCGAGCTCGTTGCCGCCGATGCGGATCGACTCGTCGACGACGATGCCGTTGAGCGCGATGACCGCGATCTCGGTCGTCCCGCCGCCGATGTCGACGATCATGTTGCCGACGGGCTCCATCACGTTGAGCCCGATGCCGATCGCGGCGGCCATCGGCTCGTCGATAAGGCGGACCTCGCGGGCGCCGGCCGAGACGGCGGCGTCCTTGACCGCGCGGCGCTCGACCTCGGTGATGCCCGAGGGCACGCAGATCACCATCCGGCCGATCGACGAGAACCAGTTCGGGCGGACGCGCTTGATGAGCCCCTTGATAAGCGCGTCGGCGATGGAGAAGTCTGCGATGACGCCGTCGTTGAGCGGGCGGATCGTCTCGATGTCCTTGTGCGTGCGCTCGTGCATCATGAGCGCCTCCTGCCCGATGGCGACCGGCCGGCCCGTGCGGCGGTCGACGGCGACGATCGACGGCTCGTTGAGGACGATGCCCTTGTCCTGGACGTGGATGAGCGTGTTGGCGGTGCCGAGGTCAATGGCGACGTCGACCGAGAACGGGTTGAGCACGGAGTAGGGGGCGTGGCGAGGGCGTTTGGCGCGCGCGCCGTCGGGGCGGGACCGGAACAGCCGCGCACGGGGCGCGCTGTCCGCGAGGCGCCCCAACGGCGCGCGCGTGCGGGCAAACTAGCCCGGGCCGGCCGGCGTCCCGCGGGTCTCCCCGGATTCTTTGTCACGCGCTGACCCAACGCGTGTCACGGCCCGCATCAGCGGGCGTCGGGGCGGAGCGTCCACGCGGCGGGGCGGACGCGGGCGCGGGCGAGCGCGCCGGCGAGCGCGGCGTCGGACGGGTACGCGAGGCGCGTCAGGAGATACGCCTCGGTCCGGACCGTCACCTCGGGCGCGTCGTACGGCCACGGGTCCAGCCCGACCGAGCCGTCGGGGCGCTGCCATGCGAATGTCCGCTCGCCGCCGGCCTCGGCACCGAGCGTGCCGACCTCGATGCGAAGCGCGTCGATGGGCATCCGCCGGGCGCAGAGGTGGAGCGAGAGTGTGTCTGCCCACCGCAGGAGCGTGTAGTGGCGGTCGACATCAGCCTGCGTCACACCGAGCACGCGCCGCCACCGCGCCCGGAGCGGGACGTGCGCTTTGAGCATCGCCTGCACGCCCGGGTCGTCGAACGCGTTGTACAGGCTCCGGATGTGCTCGGCGACGAGGAGGGCGGCGAAGAGGCTCGCGTGGCGCACGCGACCGAGGGCGCGCTCGGACTGCGCGACGACGTCGGGCATTGGCGTGTCCTCGTACCCGCGCGGCGCGCCGAGGTCGGTTCGGTGCTGCCCGGGCTCCCACTCCTGCCAGCCGTTGTCGTGGAGGGCGGTCGCGTAAAGGAGCTCCTCCCAACGGTCCTCGCCGCCGGCCGGGGCCGGGCGGAGGTCGGAGCGGAGCGGCCGCAGGAGATCCCCGGCGATGCGCGCGTGGGCGTCCTGGTAGATGAGCTCCCAGCCGGAGGCGTCGCGGGTGCAGATCATTGAGGAAGGCGAGTGGGGAGAGCCCTTTCCCCCGGCAGCCGCTGCCTGTTCCCCGGCTAGTGGCGGAAGTGCCGTGTGCCGGTCAGGACCATCGCCATGCCGCGCGCGTCGGCGGCCGCGATGACGTCGGCGTCGCGGACCGACCCGCCGGGCTGGACGGCGGCGGTCGCGCCGGCGTCGGCGGCGGCGAGGAGGCCGTCGGGGAAGGGGAAGAAGGCCTCGCTCGCGACGGCCGAGCCGGCGAGGCTCAGGCCCGCCTCGGCGGCTTTGGAGACCGCGACGCGGCTCGCGTCCAGCCGCGACATCTGGCCGGCGCCGATGCCGAGCGTCGCGCCTGCGTCGGCGTAGACGATGGCGTTGGACGTGACGTGCTTGCACACGCGCCACGCGAGGTCGAGGGCGGCCCACTCGGTCTCGGTCGGCTGGCGCTGCGTCGGGACGGTCCAGGCGGCGCGGAGGAGGTCGGCGCCGGGCAGCGGGACGTCGGGCGTCTGGACGAGGACGCCCCCGACGACCGAGCGGACCGTAAGCGCCTCGGGCGGCGTGCCGAGGGAGCGGACGATGCGGCGGTTGGCTTTCTGCTGCAGAAACTCTAGCACGCCATCGTCGAAGCCTGGTGCGATCACGACCTCAGTAAAGACGGCGTCGACCGCACGTGCGGCCTCCATGTCGAGCGGGCGGTTGGCGACGACGATGCCGCCGAAGGGCGACTGCGTGTCGGTCGCGAAGGCGCGGGCGTAGGCCTCTGCGAGCGTGGCGCCCTGCCCGACCCCGCACGGGTTGGTGTGCTTGAGGATGGCGACGGTCGGCGGGGCGCCCGAAAACTCGGCGACCAGGCGGAGCGCGGCCGTGGCGTCGAGCAGGTTGTTGTACGAGAGGGCCTTGCCCCAGAGCGTCTCGAAGTGGGCCTCGGGGTGGCCGTAGAGCGCGGCGGGCTGGTGCGGGTTCTCGCCGTAGCGCATCCCGAGGGCGAGCGGGAGGTCGAGGCGGAGGCGGGCCGGGAGCGCGGCCGAGCCCGCCTCGGGTGATTCGGCCGCGGGCGCCTCGGTCTCGGGCGTGCCGGCGAGATAGTCCGCGATGGCAGTGTCGTAGGCGGCGGTGTGGGCGAAGGCGGTCTGGGCGAGGCGGCGGCGCGTCGCGCGGCCGAGGGTGCCAGCGTGGGCATCGAGTTCGTCGGCGACGCCGGCATAGTCGGCGGGGCGGGCGACGGCGGCGACGAAGGCGAAGTTCTTGGCGGCCGCGCGCAGCATGCCTGGCCCGCCGATGTCGATGTTTTCGGCGGCGAGCGCGTCCGTTACATCGTCTGTGGCGACGGCGTCGGCGAAGGGGTACAGGTTGACCACGACGAGGTCCACCGGTGCGATGCCATGCGTGGCGAGGTCGGCGAGGTCGGCGGGGCTCGTTCGCTGCGCGAGGATGCCGCCGTGGATCGCGGGGTGCAGGCTCTTGACGCGTCCGCCGAGCATCTCGGGGACTCCCGTCACGTCGGCGACGTCGGCAACGGTCAGACCGGCGGCACGGAGGGCGGAGGCCGTCCCGCCGGTCGAGACGAGGGCAACGCCGTGGGCGGCGAGGCGCGACGCGAAGTCGACCAGCCCGGTCTTGTCGCTCACGGAAAGGAGCGCGCGCCGGACCGGGTAGCGGTCGGCGGGGGCGGGGAGGTCCTGGAGGGCGATCACGAGCGGGAGGTGCGTGGGGCAGACGG
The DNA here is from genome assembly GCA_036388235.1 of Rubricoccaceae bacterium. GTDB lineage: Bacteria > Bacteroidota > Rhodothermia > Rhodothermales > Rubricoccaceae > DASVSE01. Next base: position 8,315 of record DASVSE010000119.1, read on the forward strand.
GATGGCTACCGGACGTCTTTCGGGTCGCCCTCGATGCGGACGAGGCGGCCGTCGACGCTCAGGCGGCCGGCCACGAGGAGGCGGAGGGCGCGGGGGAGGAGGTCGTGCTCGACAGCGAGGACGGCGGCGGCGAGCGTCTCCGGCGTGTCGTCGGGGCGGACCTCGACGGCTTCCTGCAGGACGACGGGGCCCGTGTCGAGACCCGCATCGACAAGGTGGACGGTCGCGCCCGTCAGGCGGCAGCCATAGGCGAGGACGGCCTCGTGGACGCGGCGACCGTACATGCCGGGGCCACCGAAGGCGGGCAGGAGGCTCGGGTGGACGTTGAGCATCCGGCCCCC
>DASVSE010000120.1:0-5709 GCA_036388235.1 Rubricoccaceae bacterium
GACGCTGAACGGACCGGCTGGGATCGGCGTGCCATCAACATCGGTGTCGCCTGCGTTGGCGATGCGCAGCACGACCGCGTTGGTCGAGCTTGTCGGGTCGGTGATCGGGACGTTGGTCGCCGCGGCGAACGTGCCCGTCGAGGTCGTGCTGACGTTGCGCACGACGACGAGCTCGCTCTCGAAGTCCTCGCCGGACGCGGCGAGCTGAGCGAGCGTCACGGTCTGCGCCGCCGGGGCCGCGCCCTGGCCGACGATGGTGAAGGCCGTCAGGTCGTTGGTCGTCCCCTGGTTGATCTGGAGTAGGCCGCGGAACTGCGAGAGCACGCCCGTGACCTGGATCGTCGTACCGGGCGCGATCGTGCCGGCCGTGACGGCGTCGAAGAAGCCACCGGACGTCTGGCGGATCGAGAGCCCGCCGGTCGCGTCCTGGAACTGCGTCAGGAAGCCCTTCGCGCGGGAGACGACGCCCTGGACCGTCACGGTCGCACCGACGCCAGCCGTGCGTGCCGCGGCGATGGTGGTCGTCTGGGCCTGAGCCGCCGGGAGGACGAGGATGAGGGCCGCGGCGGCAAGGACGGCGCGAAGCGAAGTAGAAAAGCGCATCTGTTGGAAGGAGAGGGAGGCGGGCCGCCTCAGAAAGAACGCCGACCGGGGCGTGTGCCCCGGCCGGCGTGAAGACTAGCGGACGACGGTGACGGTCTGCGTGAGCACGTCCGCACCGGCCGTCAGGCGCAGCACGTACACGCCCGGCGCGAGGCCCGCCGTGTTCAGCGTCACCGACTGCGTGCCCGAGACCGCCCCGTCGACGAGCGTCGCGACGCGGCGGCCGAGGACGTCGTAGAGCGCGAGGCGGGCGTCCTGCGCGGTCTCGGTCGAGAAGCGGACCTGGGCCGCGCCGCGGATCGGGTTGGCCACGGCGAGCGTCAGCGCGCCGTTCGGCGTCTCGCCGCCAGCCGAGAGCACCGAGCCGGTGACCTGGATGTCGTCGATGCCAATCAGTTCGTCCGAGCCCTGGGCATTGCCCGTGATCCAGCGGATGTCGAGCGAGGCGACGTTGTTGGCCGCAGACGGCAGCGTCACGTCGACGGGCGTGTCGAGCGTCAGCGCCGGACCGGCCGAGGCGTCGGCGATGTAGGCCGCGGCGACGTTGGTGAAGTCGCCCGTCGTGCCGGCGCGGAACTGCAGCGCGACCGGCTGGAGCGCGTTGTCGGCGTTGTCGTCAACGTCGCGGAGCAGGTAGCGGACGCGGATGCTGCCCCGGTTCGTCGTCACGACGCGCAGCTGGAGCACGGGCGAGTCGGCCGTGCCGGAGCCCTGGAACGCGACAACGGGGTTGGCGAGGGGGAAGTAGTACAGCCCGCCAGAGGTTGCCGTGCCGGGCGTCGTCGGGGTCAGGAGCAGGTTGACAATCGAGGGTGCGGCCGACAGGTCGGCGACGACAGTCTGCGGGTCGAGGACAAGCGGCGACGTCGTGCTACCGTCAGCGCCGTTGTAGCCAATAAAGCCCGGCGCGAACGAGTAGTCGTTGGCCGCGGTAGGCGCGGTGGACCAGTTCTGCGTCACAGGCAGCGTCTGGGCCGTCTGCGCGAGCGCAGTCGGAGCGATAAACAGGGCGGCACCGATAGCGGCGGTGCGGAGCGTAGAGAGACGCATAGGGGTAGCGGAGAAAAGAGAAGGCGGGCAGGGTGCCACAGAGCAAACATAAACGGTCTGGAGGCCTTCGAGGTCCTGAGCCGGCCCGGCGAACGCAAACCGTAATGTGCACCGCCGCGCCGCGCCGCGCCGTTCGCAGCGTTTTCAGGCAACTGTACACGCATAAGCCCGTTTCGTGACGACGTTGGGGCACGCCGATCTCTCCGGCCTCCGCTGTTTCTTCCCGCAGGCTCCTGCCGCTATGGCCCGCCAGTTCGCCGTCCCCGACCTCTACCGCAGCCCGGTCGTGTCGCGCGTCAAGGACGCCCGCCGCGCCTCGGACCCGCGCAAGCGCAACCTCGCGCCGTCCGTGCTGGACTTCGGTCCGCTGCGCGTGCGCCTCGCGCGCCACTTCGGCTTCTGCTTCGGCGTCGAGAACGCGATCGAGATCGCCTACCGCGCCCTCGACGAGCACCCCGACAAGGCTGCCGCGGGGCGGATCTTCCTCCTTTCGGAGATGATCCACAACCCGCACGTCAACGCGGACCTCATGGCGCGCGGCGTTCGCTTTCTCCGCACGACGACAGGCGAGACACTCATTCCGTTCGACACGCTCGGGCCGGACGACCTCGTCATCATCCCGGCCTTCGGCACGACGACCGAGATCATGGCCGCGCTCGCCGCCCGCGGCGTCGACGTCGAGGCCTACGACACGACGTGCCCCTTCGTCGTCCGCGTGTGGAAGAAGAGTGCCCACATCGGGCAGAAGCAGTACAGCGTCGTCGTGCACGGCAAGCGCAACCACGAGGAGACGCGCGCGACGTTCTCACGCGCCGCCGCCGACGCGCCGGTCGTCATCGTGCGCGACCTCGCAGACGCCGAGGCGCTCGCAGCCGTCGTGGAAGGCCGCAAGAGCGTGGACTTTTTCCGCGCCCGCTTCGACGGCCGTACGACGCCCGGCTTCGACCCCGTCCGCGATCTCGCCCGCATCGGCGTCGTGAACCAGACGACGATGCTCGCGACCGAGACCGCCGCGATCGCCGAGCGCCTCCGGCTCGCCGTCGTCGCCCGCGACGGCTCGGACGACGCTTTCGCGGACACGTCGGATACGCTCTGCTACGCGACGAAGGAGAACCAGGACGCCACGCTCGCACTCATCGACGAGGGCGTCACCGTCCGGGCCGACCTCGCGCTCGTCGTCGGCGGCTCGAACTCGTCCAACACGAGCCACTTGGTCGAGCTGTGCGAGGACGCCGGCCTGCCGACGTTTTTCGTCGAGTCCGCCGAGGACCTCATCAGCCCACGCGAGATCCAGCACGTCGACTGGCGCACGCGCGGCGCGCGGACCACGCGCGACTGGCTCCCGACCGGCAAGGCGGGGCCGGTCGAGGTGCTGCTGACCGCCGGCGCGTCGTGCCCGGACGCCCTCCTGGACGAGGTCATTCGCCGCCTGCTCCGCTGGTTTCCCGACGCACGACCGGTCCAGGACGCCCTCGCGCCGTTCGAGCTTGCTGCCGTGGGCGAGAGCGGGGCCGCGTGATGCGCTGGCGCCACCTCTCGCCGCTTTCCGTCCCGACGACCGCCCGGGCTGCGGCGCGGGCCGCGATCCGGGCCCGCGCGCGCTCTCGCCGCGCCGAGGCTGAGCGCCGCAGCGCCGAGGCGTTCGCCCTGCAACGGCTCATCCTCCGCGACCATCTCGCCGTCGAGCGGACGCAGATGGCCAACGAGCGGACCGTCCTGTCGTACCTCCGGACGTCCTTCGCCTTTCTCGCGGGCGCGCTCACGCTCGTCAACGTGTACGATACGGGCGCGTCGCAGCTGACGGCCGTCGGCCTCGCCGTTGCGAGCGTCGCCCTGTTCGGCGTCGGCGTGTGGCGGTTCCGGACGGTGTCGCGCCGCGTCCACGACTTCTCGCTCCGCGGCGACCCGCCGGCGTCCGTCCTCGATGCCGTCCCGGGCTCGCCCGCCGCGCGGGCCTTCTCGGCCGCGACCCTGGACGAGCTTGCCACACCGTCCGGCGCGACGCCCGATCTTTCCCCCACCTCCCCGCCCCGCCCCTGATGACCGACGCCCTCGCCTACGCCCGCACCCACGCCGACGCCTTCGTCGCGCAGCTTACCGACTGGCTCCGCATCCCGTCCGTCTCGACCGACGCGGCGCACAACGGCGACACGCGCCGCGCGGCCGAGTGGCTCGCCGACGACCTGACGCGCATCGGCATTCAGACCGTCGAGATCCTGGAGACCGGGACGCCCGACTCGCCCGGCCACCCGGTCGTCTACGCCGAGCACCACGTCTCGGACAGCGCGCCGACGGTCCTGGTCTACGGCCACTACGACGTACAGCCCCCGGACCCGCTCGAACTCTGGACGAGCCCACCGTTCGAGCCCGTCATCGTCGACGGTGACATCGTCGCGCGCGGCTCGGCCGACGACAAGGGCCAAGCGTTCATGCACGTCAAGGCGCTCGAAGCGTACCTCGCCGCCGGCGCCGGCCCGACGGTCAACGTCAAGCTGATGATCGAGGGCGAGGAGGAGAACGGGTCGGTCCACCTCGTCCCGTTTATCGAGGCCAACACGGAGCGCCTCGCCGCCGACGTCGTCCTGATCTCGGACACGTCGCTGTTCGCCGCCGGCGTGCCGAGCCTGACGGTCGGGCTGCGCGGGCTGGCGTATGTCGAGGTGACGTACACGGGGCCCGCCCGCGACCTGCACTCGGGCGTCTACGGCGGCGCCGTCGAGAACCCCGCGAATGCGCTCGCCCGCACGATCGCCGGCCTCCACGACGCCGACCACCGCGTGACCGTCGAGGGCTTCTACGACGCCGTCCGTGACCTCACGCCTGGGGAGCGCGCCGAGTACGCCCGCCTGCCGTTCGACGAGGCGGCGTGGCGCGACGAGGCCGGCGTGAAGGAGGCCAAGACCGAGGCCGGCTTCTCGATCCTCGAAGCCACGTCCGGCCGGCCGACGCTCGACGTCAACGGCATCTGGGGCGGCTATACGGGCCAGGGCGCCAAGACGGTCCTGCCGTCCAAGGCGTCGGCCAAGATCTCGTGCCGCCTCGTCGCGGACCAGACGCCGGCCGACATCACGGCCAAGCTGCGGGCGCACTTCGAGAAGACCGTCCCGGCCACGATGACGCTCACGTTTACTGACCTCCACGGCGGCCACGGCGTCCTCGTTGACACGTCCGCCCCGGCGATGCAGGCGGCGACGGAGGCGCTCGAAGGCGTCTTCGGCCAGAAGCCACTGTTCACGCGCGAGGGCGGCTCGATCCCCGTCGTCGCCGACTTCAAGCGCCTGCTCGGGCTCGACTCGGTCCTGATGGGCTTTGGGCTCGACTCGGACGCCATCCACTCGCCCAACGAACGGTTCGGCCTCGACCGCTTCCACCAGGGCATTGAGGCGTCCATCCGTTTTCTCGATGCCTACGGCCGCATGGCCGACGCCTCCTTCCCCACCGACCATGTCTGACGCTGCCCTCGCCTTTGCCGACCTCTCGAACGAACTCGCGACGACGCGGACGGTCCTCGACCGCCTGCCCGACGGGCAGTTCGACTGGGCGCCGCACGAGAAGTCGATGCCGCTCGGCCGCCTCGCGGCCCACATGGTGACGCTCGTCGGGATGCCCGAGACGATGCTCGCCACCGCCGCCGTGGACCTCGCGGCCGGCCGCCCACCGACGGCTCCAATGGCCGACCGCGCCGCCGTCCTCGCCGCGTTCGACGCGGCGGCCGCGCGTGCCCGCACGGCCCTCGACGGCGCCTCAGACGAGGCGCTCGCTGGCACGTGGGCGCTCCGGATGGGCCAGCACACCATCGCCGCCGGCACGCGCCGCGAGATGCTCCGCCACCTGTTCCTGAGCCACCTGATCCACCACCGCGGCCAGATGACGGTGTACCTGCGCCTGCTCGGCGTGCCCGTCCCGCCGGTCTACGGCCCGACGGCCGACGAGGGGCGGCTCGGCTAAACCGGCCAGACGCGGACGCGGGGCGCGCTGGAGACCTCTCCGGCGCGCCCCGCACGTTTTATCCGTCGCGGAGGAGCGTCGCTAGACGCGAATACGGACCGGAGCCGA
>DASVSE010000121.1:0-3273 GCA_036388235.1 Rubricoccaceae bacterium
TTCGGCTACCCCAGCGTTGGGACGACGGTGCCGGGCATCGGCCACCGGCTCGCGGTGGCGACCTCGCGCGCGCTCGAGAGCGAGCCAGCCCCGCGCGTCCATTTTGTTGGCCACAGCCTCGGCGGCATCGCGATCCGCTGGATGCTGGCCCACGAGCGCCCCGCCCGGGCAGGCCGCGTGGTGCTGCTTGCGCCGCCGAACCAGGGTTCCCGGAGCGCCGACCGATTCGCGCCCTTCGTCGGGCGGCTGCTCCGCCCGATGCGCGACTTGAGGACAGACAGCGGCAGCGTCGTTCGCCAGCTTCCTCAGGAGCCCGGCGTGCCCGTGCTCATCGTCCGCGCTGCACGTGATGGCAAGGTGTCGGCTGCCGAGACGCGCCTCGACGGCGCTGTCTCCGAGGCGGTCGTCGGCGGCGGACACACGTACGTCATGATGCGGCCCTCAGCGATGCGCCTCGTCGAGCAGTTTCTCGCCCGTCCGTGAGACCATGCCTGGCTGGAGGCGATGCCCCGATCTTGGGACGCTCACGCTCACCGTCAGCCCCGGCGGACAGGCCGCCTGGGCTGGCGGGTCTCTGACGCTCGCTCAGGCGACGGTCACTTCGTCGTTGAGGTACACGTCCTGGATCGCGTTGAGCAGGGCGACACCTTCAGCGAACGGGCGCTGGAACGCCTTGCGGCCCGAGATGAGGCCCATGCCGCCCGCGCGCTTGTTGATGACGGCCGTCTTGATGGCCTCAGCCGTGTCGTTGGCGCCCGAGCCACCGCCCGAGTTGATCAGGCCGGCGCGGCCCATGAAGCCGTTGGCGACCTGGTAGCGCGTGAGATCGATCGGGTGGTCCGAGGTTAGCTCGGAGTAGATCCGCTGGTCCAGCTTGCCGTAGGCCGAGCCGCCGGAGTTGAGCGCGGTGTAGCCCCCGTTCGTCGTCGGCTGCTTCTGCTTGAGGATGTCCGCTTCGAGCGTCGCGCCGAGGTGGTTGGCCTGGCCGGTGAGGTCCGCCGATGTCTCGTGGTTGGTGCTGCCGATCGTGAAGCCCTCATTGCGGAGGTAGCACCAGAGGATCGTCGCCATCCCAAGCTCGTGAGCCGCAGCGAAGGCCTGCGTCACCTCCTCGATCTGCTGGCGCACGTCCGGGCTCCCGAAGTAGATCGTCGCGCCGACGGCCACGCAGCCCATGTTCCACGCCTCCTCGACGCGCGCAAACATCGTCTGGACGTAGATGTTGGGGTACGTCAGGGTCTCGTTGTGATTGATTTTGAGCACAAACGGGATCTTGTGCGCGTACGTCCGGGCGATCATCCCGAGCGCGCCGTAGGTCGAGGCGACGGCGTTGCAGCCGCCCTCAATTGCCAGCTCGACGATGCGGGCGGGGTCGAAAAAGTCCGGGTTCTTGGCGAACGACGCGCCGGCCGAGTGCTCGATGCCCTGGTCGACAGGGAGAATTGAGAGGTAACCCGTCCCGCCGAGACGCCCGGCGTCGAACATCTGCTGGAGCGAGCGCAGGACCGGGACCGAGCGGTCGCTCTTGGCAAAGATGCGGTCGACGAAGTCAGGGCCGGGCAGGTGCAGGCGGCTCTTGTCGATCTTGGGGGACGAGAAGCCGAGCAGAGAATCGGCCTCGGTGCCGAGGTGCGCTTCGAGGTGGGCAGTAGTCAGTTCCATCGGGGACGGCGGGGCGGAAGAGGTTGGAGAATACGGCCGGGCACGGCCGTGGAAGGGGGTCGGGGTGGGTCGCGGAGCCTGCAGCCGAGTCAGCGGGCGCGGCGGGCATCGGCGAGCCGGAGCGCTTCGGCGAGCGTCTCGGGCGAGTAACCGCTGAGCAGCGACGACAGCATCTCGGCCTCGCCGTCGTCCGTGTCGAACTGCACGACGCCCTCGTCGAGCGCCCGGCGCAGGACCGGGTCGTACTGGTCCACCAACTCGACGAGCCCGTTGACGGCCCGCATCAACTGGGCGCCCGTCAGCGGTGCGTCCATGAGCGGAAACTCGACGACGGGCCGGACTTCACCGTCCTCGGCGTCGTATTCGAACTGGATGAGCTTGGTCCGCCACTGGATCATCGCGCACGCCTGGAGGAACGGCGCCGCACGCTCCGTAGGGACGATATACGCCGCCGGGGCGAAAACCTGGATGTAGCGCCCGTCCTCCTGAACCTGAATCGCCAGGCGGAGGTGCGGCTCGTCGTCGGCGTCGCGGTAGCTCACGAGGTTGCCGAATCCGGTCACGATCGTCGTCTCGTCGCGGATGCCGTATTTGAGGTCGCGCAGGTCGAGAAAGTGCGAGATGTCGGCGAGGGTCGTGGCCATGGGCACGGGGTCGGGGGACGCGGCGAAAGTAGCGAGGCCCTGGAGGTCACGGCGTGAGGGAGGCCCCGAGTGCCGCCCCGAGCGTCTCGGCGAGCAGCGGCGCCGTGAGCAGGCCGCGCGAGCCCAGCCCGGCGAACAGCCACACGCGCTGTGCCGGGTCGAGGGCGACGAGGCGCGGCAGGCGCTCGGGCGAGACGGACGCCGGAACCGTCAGGCGCACGCCTGCGCGGGCGTCGACGATTGGCGCCTCGGCCAGCGCCGGTACCAGATGCGCCGCCCGGGCACGAAGGGTCAGGCTCGCTTCCGGGTTTGGATCGAGATCCGTGAACGTGTGCTCGAACGTCGCCCCGACGACCGCGCCCACGGGAGTCGGGACGACGTAGACGCCGCCCGAGACGGCGGGCAGGCCGGACGGGAGGGGCGCCGCGAGCGTCACAGTCTGCCCTTTGACCTGCCCGAACGCGAGCCCCGCCAGGCGCGTCAGGTCCGCGACGCCACGGCCGGGGCAGAGGACGAGCGCCCGCGCTTCGATGTCGCCCGAATCCGTTATTGTAACGATCAATTCTCCTATCTCAATCCAGTCCACGACGCGCACGCCCGTCCGCACGACGGCCCCGTCGCGCTCGGCCGCCGCGAGAAGGCCGCGCACGAGACGGGCCACGTCGACGCTCCCGCCTCCCGGGATCCACAGCGCGCCGAGTGGAGCGGCTACGTCGGGCCACCGCTCCCGAACCGCCTCAGCCGTCCAGATCTGCGCCTCGGCAGGGGAGAGGGCTGCGGCATCCGCGAACGCCTGCGCCTGCCGTGCATCACCAGCCGGGCGCAGCACGCCCGACGCTGAGACCGGAACGCCGGCCTGATCGGCCGCGCGGTCGAGCGCCGCCCGCGCCTCGGCCGCCCGCCACGCCCGCGCGCCGCGGCGGCCCGTGAACGCGTTGACGAGTCCGGCCGCTGCTCCGCTTGCACC
>DASVSE010000122.1:0-2597 GCA_036388235.1 Rubricoccaceae bacterium
ACCGTGCCCTCCCGCACATCCACGGGACCGACGGCGCCTTCGCCGCCCGCCTTATCCGGCCTGACGCATGACGACAACCCTCGACGAGATCGCTGCCCGGTTCCGCTCGGGCCACGCCCGCGTCCACGCAGCGCTCGACGGGCTCTCGCCCGAGGCCGCCAACCGCCGGCCCTCGCCCGAGGCGTGGTCGCCGGCCGAGATCGTCGAGCACCTCAACATTATCGCTCGGGCCGACCTCCCGGTGCTCGAGCGGGCGGTCGCGGCGGCCCCGCGGGCCAGTGGGCCTGAACGCCTCCCGCACGGGTTACTCGGCGGCCTCTTCGTTCGGTTCGTCGCACCCCAGGGGCGGCCGTCCAAGACGATGCGCGGGATGAAGCCACCGCCGACCCCGGGTGGCGCGTCTGCGCTCGATGTGGCGGCGGTTCTGGCTGCGTTCGATGCCGACACGGAGCGGTATCTGGCCGTCACCGACTCCGCGCGCGGCGTAGACGCTTCGCGCGTCCGGGCTGCGTCGCCGTTCGTTCCGATCCTGCGGATGCCCCTCGCGGCCTTTCTCGACGGGCTGGCCGGCCACGTCCACCGTCATGCGGACCAGATCGAGCGCGCGATGCGGCGCGCCTAGTCTGCGCACCGAACGGGCCGCCGCGTGCGTTTGCGCCTGAGACGGTGGGGCGACGCCGTGTGGCCTTGCCGCCGGCCGCCGGATTCCCGACCTTCCCGGGCACCCATCCCCGCACCGGCTGATCCTGGCTACCCTCTCCAACCGAACGCTCTCGATGCGCTCTCTCGCCAGGCTCTCCCGACCCGCGCTCGCGGCCCTGCTCGCCCTCGGCGCGCACGCCGCGTCCGCTCAGACGACCGCCGTGAAGTACGGCGCCGAGTTTCTCGCAGCCGGCGTCGGTGCCCGCGCACTCGGCATGGGCGGCGCGTATGTCGCCCACGCCGACGACGTGACGGCAGGCTACTGGAACGTCGCCGGGCTCGACGCCATCGGCACGCCCGAGGGCGCTTACATGCACGCCGAGCGTTTCGACGGCGCAGTCTCGTTTGACTACGCCGCCGCCGCGTTCCCGCTCTCCGAGCGCTCGACGATCGGCGTCTCGTTCGTCCGCTCGGCCGTCGACGACATCGCCAACACGCTTGACGCCTACGACCCTGCGACGGGCCTGCCGCGCCCCGACGCGGCCGACTACATCACGTACTTCTCGGCGGCCGACAACGCCCTCTTTCTGTCGTACGCCCGCGGCCTCTCGGATCGCCTCGCGGTCGGCGCGACGGCCAAGGTCGTCCGCCGCGGCATCGGTGAGTTCGCGAGCGCGTGGGGCTACTCCCTCGACGTCGGCGCGCAGTACCAAGCCGGCCCGGTCCGCCTCGGCGCCAACCTGCAGGATGTGACCGGCATGCTCCAGGCATGGTCCGTGGACGAGTCGCGCTTCACGGCCGTCGACGAAGCCAGCCGGCCCGTCGGGCTGACCGAATACGTCCGGCCCGTCGCGCGCCTCGGCGCCTCGACCGAACTGGCCCTCGGCGCCTCGTTCGCCCTCACGGCCGCGGCCGACCTCGATCTGGGCTTCGACGGCGAGCAGGCCAACGTCCTCGACGTCGCCGGCGTCTCGCTGCGGCCGCGCGTCGGCGGCGAGCTGCTCTACCGCGACCGCCTCGCCTTCCGGGCCGGCATCTCCGAGGTCACGTCTAACGCCGACTACGGGACGCAGGTGACCCCGAGCGTCGGCGCCGGGCTGAAGCTCGGGCAGCTCGACGTCGACTACAGCTTTGGCGACTTTGGCGGCCTGTCGTCGGAGCTCGGCTACTCGCACCGCATCTCGGTCGGGTACCGCCTCGGCGGCACGCGCTTTGCACGCCCCGGCCGTGCCCCCGGCGCCGCTTCTGTCGGCGCCGCACTGTAACCCCCGCGGACCTTCGCCCGTCTCCGGGATCCCCGAGCCCTCCCCCCAGGCCCGATGATCTCTCTCCGCAACCCCGCCCGCACGCGGCAGGACAACGAGCGCCTCGCGCGCGGCCTCGGCGGCAGCGCCGCCGTTCACCTTCTGTTTTTTCTGGTCTGGTTCGCCTCGCCGACACCTGCGACGCCCAAGCTCGACGCGCTTCGGACATACCCGCCGGCGCTGACGATGGTCGAGATTCAGCTGTCGAATGCTGAGCCGGCATTCTCGGACATTCCGGGTCCGGCTCAGGCCGCAGAGGGCGGCGCCGACTCGGAGGGCGGGCCTGCAGGCGAAGAGCCGCCATCCGAGGACCCCGTCCCGGAGCGCGTGACGCCTCCGGCGATGGCCCGCGAGCGGGCGGATCGGCCCGACGTGCGCCCCGAAGGCCGGCCGGTCCCGGCCCGCGTCCCGCCGCGCGAAACGCCCCGCCGCTCGGCCGCCCCGACGCCGGGCCGTGCCCAGCCGGCACCGCGTCCGACAGGTGCCAACCGGCCCGTCGCGCAGCAGGGGACCGGCACGCAGGCCGGGACCGGGCAGGGCGTCGGGACCGGCTCGGGCCGAGGCGATGGCGGCGGGTCCGGCACCGGGGCAGGCTCGGGCACAGGATCGGGCTCCGGTGGAACGGCCGCCGTCGAGGTCGGCTTCGCCCTC
>DASVSE010000123.1:0-3990 GCA_036388235.1 Rubricoccaceae bacterium
GGCGTCGGGTGGGCCGGCTTTATCGAGTCTGCAGACCGAACGCTCTTTGGGGGCTCGCTCGGACACGGGCTCTGGAGAGCCTCAGGCGCTGTCGCGACGGAGAGCCCCGCCGGGTTTGCTCTGGCACTGGACCTCCCCGCCCCGAATCCGTCGCGGGGGAGCGTCCGCGTGCGGTTTGCGCTCCCCTCCGCGTCCGCTACGACGGTCGCGGTGTACGACGCCTTGGGCCGCCGCGTGGCCGTGCTGGCCGACGGACTCCTCGGGGCCGGGGACCACGAGGCGCAGTGGGAGGCCGACGCCGCAGCTGGAACCTACGTCGTCCAGCTGGCGACGCCCGGCGGGACGCTTGCACGCGCGGTGACAATCGTCCGGTAGAGGCGCGAGGGCGGGGTGCCGAGCGTCCTGCCGGCACACAGAACGCACAGCGTGACGGATGAGGTGTCGCAGAGCGGGGCGACGTTCGGGCCACACCTTCTGAGCCCGCTATGCCCGCCCCTTCCATCCTGACACCCGACGGACTCCTCGGCCACTGGCTCGGCCACCGTCGCCTCACCCGGCGCACCATCGAGGCCTTCCCCGACGACGAGACGTTCTCGACGTTCTCGATCGGCGGAATGCGCACGTTCAGCTCTCTCGTCAACGAGTTTCTCGCTACCGCCGAGCCGACGCTCCGCGGCATTGTGACCGGCGAGTGGCCATGGGAGCCGACCGCGCCGCCGGCGACGCGGGCAGAGGCGCTCCAGCGGTGGGACGCCGCGACCGTCCAGATCGAGGCGCTGTGGGCAGAGATTCCTGCCGACCGGTTCGGGGAGACGGTCACGGCGTTCGGACGGTGGACGATGCCCGTGTGGGCGGCCGTGCTTTACATCCTCGACAACGAGGTGCACCACCGGGGCCAGGGCTACGTCTACCTCCGCGCCCTCGGCGTCGAGCCGCCCGCCTTCCCCGAGCGCGACTGAACCGATCTCCGTCCCGCGAAACCGCACGACCTTAACAGCCTCTCCGTGCTGGGGGGTGGAGTTTGAGCACGAGTCCGCTGATACTCGGGCCCCTCGCTCGCCTTCCTCTCCCCGCATGAACATCGCAGTCGTCGGCACCGGATACGTCGGCCTCGTCTCAGGCACCTGCTTTGCCGAGATGGGCAACACCGTCCTCTGCGTCGACATCGACGCTGGCAAGGTCGAGAGCCTCACCGGTGGGACGCTGACCATCTACGAGCCCGGCCTCGAGGTCTACTTCGACCGCGGCCGCCGCGAGGAGCGCTTGAGCTTCACGACCGACCTGGCGGCCGCCGTCGAAATGGCCGAGGTGATCTTCCTCGCTCTGCCGACGCCGCCCGGCGAGGACGGCTCGGCCGACCTGTCCTACGTGATGGGCGTCGCCGCGCAGATCGGCGAGCTGCTCGCGGCCAACCCCAGCTGGGGCTACAAGGTCATCGTCGACAAGAGCACGGTCCCCGTCGGCACGTCGGACCGGGTGACGGAGGCGCTCGAAGCCGCTGGCGTCCAGGCTGGCGAGCGCTTCGACGTCGTCTCGAACCCGGAATTCCTGCGCGAGGGCGTCGCCGTGGAGGACTTCATGAAGCCCGAGCGCGTCGTCATCGGCACGTCGTCCGAGCGCGCCGCCGAGGTCATGACCCGCCTCTACGAGCCGTTCGTCCGCTCGGGCAACCCGATCATCGTCATGGACGAGAAGTCGGCCGAGATGACGAAGTACGCGGCCAATGCGCTCCTCGCGACCAAGATCACGTTCATGAACGAGATCGCCAACGTCTGCGAGCGCGTCGGGGCGGACGTGGACAAGGTGCGACGCGGCATCGGCACGGACTCGCGGATCGGATCCAAATTCCTCTACGCCGGGATCGGCTTCGGCGGCTCGTGCTTCCCCAAGGACGTCCAGGCGCTCCACCGGACGAGCCGCCAGAACGGCTACGAGTTCGAAATCCTCGACGCCGTCCTCCGCGTCAACGACGCCCAGAAGTCGGCCCTGACGCCGCGCATCCTCGCCGCGCTCGGCGAGGACCTGACGGGCCGGACGATCGCCGTGTGGGGGCTGGCCTTCAAGCCGCACACGGACGACGTCCGCGAGGCGCCGGCCCACGTCGTCATCCGCGAGCTGACGGCCCGTGGGGCAAACGTCGTTGCCTTCGACCCCGAGGCCGTCGAGACAACCAAGGCGACGTTTGCGCGCGAGCCGCTCGCCGGCCCGGGCACGCTGACCTACGCCACGAGTGCCTACGCTGCGGCCGAGGGAGCCGACGCGCTCGTCATCGCGACCGAGTGGCCCGAGTTCCGCCGGCCGACCTTCGACCGCCTCCGCGCGTCCCTCAAGACGCCGCTCGTCTTCGACGGCCGCAACGTCTTCGATGCGCAGCGCATGGCCGAGGCAGGCTTCGAGTACCACTCCATCGGCCGCCCGTACGTCGCGCCGGTCTCGCAGGAGGGATAACGAGACGGCGGGCCGGTGCGCCCGTCGGCCTCTACCCATTCCCCATCCCTCACCCCCATGCCTCGTACGCTCATCACCGGTGGCGCCGGCTTCCTCGGCTCGCACCTCTGCGACCGCTTCATCGCCGACGGCCACCACGTCGTGTGCATGGACAACCTCATCACGGGCAACCCGGACAACGTCGCCCACCTGATGGGGCACGAGCGGTTCACGTTCGTCCGCCACGACGTCTCGAACTACATCTACGTCGCCGGCGAGTTGGACTACCTGCTGCACTTCGCCAGCCCCGCCTCGCCGATCGACTACCTCAAGCTGCCGATCCAGACGCTGAAGGTGTCCTCGCTCGGGACGCACAACGCGCTCGGGCTGGCCAAGGCGAAAGGCGCGCGGATGCTGATTGCGAGCACGTCCGAGGTCTACGGTGATCCGCAGGTACACCCGCAGCCCGAGAGCTACTGGGGCCACGTCAATCCCATCGGCAGCCGCGGCGTCTACGACGAGGCCAAGCGCTTCTCCGAGGCCATCACGATGGCCTACCACCGCTACCACGGCGTCGAGACGCGCATCGTGCGCATCTTCAACACCTACGGCCCGCGGATGCGCCTCGACGACGGCCGCGCGCTCCCCGCCTTCATGGGGCAGGCCCTCCGCGGCGAGCCGATCACGGTCTTCGGCGACGGGTCGCAGACGCGCTCGTTCCAGTACGTCGACGACCTCATTGAGGGCATCGTGCGCCTGCTGCACTCGGACACGTCGGAGCCGGTCAACATCGGCAACCCGGACGAGGTCTCGATCCGCGAGTTCGCCCAGGAGGTCGTTGCGCTCACAGGCTCGCAGAGCTCGCTGACGTTCGTCGACCTGCCGTCCGACGACCCGAAGATCCGCCAGCCGGACATTACACGCGCCAAGGCGCTCCTCGACTGGGAGCCACGCGTCGCCCGCGCCGACGGCCTCGCGCGGACGCTGGACTACTTCCGCGACCGCGTCGCCGCGACGGCCTGATCCGGTGACCGACGCCCGCCTGCTGGACCTCGCCCGGACCGCCGCGCTCGCCGGCGGCCGCGCGATCCTGCCGTTCGTGGGACGGCCGGTCCCGGCCGAGGCCAAAGCCGACGGATCACCGCTGACCGAGGCCGACACAGCCGCGCACCACGCCATTCTGGACGTTCTTGCGGCGTCGGGCCTGCCCGTCCTCTCCGAAGAGTCCGACGCGCAGGACATCGCCGGGGCCGAGGCGTGGACGCGCTTCTGGTGCGTCGACCCGCTCGACGGGACCAAGGAGTTTGTCGCCGGGCGGCCCGAGTTTACGGTCAACGTCGCCCTGATCCAGAGCGGCTTTCCGGTTCTGGGCGTCGTCCACGTGCCCGTCTCGGGCGTGACCTACGGCGGGTCCGACGCAGGCGCGTGGAAGGAGGTGCCGGGCGCAGTGCGGCACATGCTCGCGGGCCCGCCTAGCGGCGCCTCCTTGTCCGAAACGGTCGTCGTCGTGGCCAGCCGCAGCCATGCCGGGCCCGCCGTCGACGCAATCCTCGCCCGCATCCG
>DASVSE010000124.1:0-2504 GCA_036388235.1 Rubricoccaceae bacterium
GACGGTGCCGCTGCCACGTCGCCGTCCCATCGGGCCGCGTGCAGGCAAACACGACGGAGCCGTCGGTCTTGCGTGTGAGGCGGATGGTGAGCGCACCCATCCTGCAGGCCAGCCGGTTTGCCGGGCTAGATAAACGCCGACATTTTGGTCATGATCGTCGCCCGAGCCTCACCGGTGTGCTCGGCGATGATGTCCACGACCTTGGTGAGGTTGCCGCGGGCCTTCTTGAGGGCGCCCTCGTCGAGGCCGTCCCACTGGGCGACGATCTGATCCTTCATCCGGTCCCAGTTCTGGTCCATCCGCGCTTTGCTCATCCGGCCGAGGTGCTTGTGGTACACAGCCAAGGTACGGCGGGCCGCCGGGCGCTGCCGCGGGGCCGCCGCGGACGAAGAGTCGGGGCAGGAAACCCCTGAGGGCATCCGTACCTTTTGCCTTTTACCGGCGCCCCGAGCCGGGCACGCTCCGCTGTCCGGACGGCCCGTCGGCGCCCTACCTCCTTCTCGACACGATGGACACCCTCGTCATTCAAGGCGGACGCCCGCTCCGCGGTCAGCTTCACGTCGGCGGTTCGAAAAACACCATGCTGCCGCTCATGGCCGCGGCCGTTCTGGCCGACGGCGTGACGACGATCCGCAACGTCCCCGCGCTCCACGACGTGCTGACGTTCTCGAACGTCCTCCGGGTGACCGGCTGCCGCGTCTCGTTCTCGCCCGACGACAACCCCGAGACGCCGGACGTGATGACGATCGACGCGACGGACCTGCACCACTACGAGGCGCCCTACGACCTCGTCAACAAGATGCGGGCGTCGTTCTACATGCTCGGCGCGCTCCTCGGCCGCGGCGGCAAGGCCAAGGTGTCCCTCCCTGGCGGCTGCGCGTGGGGCCCCCGCCCCGTGGACCTGCACCTCAAGGCGATGGAGGCCCTCGGCGCGCAGATCGAGGAGCGCCACGGCTACGTCTTCGCGACCGCGCCGGGCGGGCGCCTCCGGGGCGGCACGATCCGCTTCGAGCCGTCGTCGGTTGGCGCGACGATCAACTTCCTGCTCGCCGCCGTCACGGCCGAGGGCGAGAGCCGCATCGAGAACGCCGCCGCCGAGCCCGACGTCGTCGTGTTCGGCCAGATGCTCCAGCAGATGGGCGCGGACATCACCGGGCTGGGCACGGACACGATCACGATCCGCGGCGTCGAGAAGATGAACGCCGTCGACTTCACGAACTGCCCGGACCGCATCGAACTCGGCACGTACATGATCGCCGCGGCGATCGCGGCCGAGCCCGGCGAGACGGTCCGCCTCACCGGTGCCAATCCGGACCACCTCGGCGAGGCGTTCCTCGACGCCTTCCGCCAGACCGGCGTCCCGTTCTCGGTCGGCGACGGCACGGTCGACGTCACGGGCGTCGACGCCATCCAGCCCGTCTCGGTCGAGGCGACGCCGTACCCCGGCTTCCCGACCGACCTGCAGGCGCAGTGGACGGTCATGATGACGCAGGCCGCGGGCGCATCGACGGTTCGCGACGCGGTCTATTCGGACCGCTTCAAGCACATCCCCGAGCTGCGCCGCCTCGGCGCGGACGTGCGCGTCGAAGGCGACACGGTCCACGTGGCGGGCCTGGCGGCGAGCGGCGACGGCCAGCCGCGGCGCCTCTCGGGCGCGACGGTGATGAGCACGGACCTCCGCGCGAGCGTCTCGCTCGTGCTCGCGGGCATGGTCGCCGAGGGCGAGACCGAGGTGCTGCGCGTGTACCACCTCGACCGCGGCTACGAGAACCTCGAAGGCAAGCTGTCGCGGGCCGGCATCGAGATCGTCCGCTCGTCCGACGACACCGACGAGATGCCGGACTGACGCGTGTCCCGTCTCGCTCAGACCGGAGACGGGACAGCGCCGGCATAGCCGTCGCCCGTGGTCGGCGCCGCCTCGGCGTCGGGCACGGGCGCACCGACGAGCGTGCGCGCGTCGGCACTGCCGGGCGTGTCGGCGTCGACCTTGTGCCACGCGATCCGCACCGACCGCGTGCGGCCCGTCGCGGCATCGGCGACGTGATGGCGCGCGAGGTACGGTGCGTCGCCGGGGTTCCAGAACCACGCCGTGAAAGCGGACCGGTCGGCGTCCGAGAGGCCGAGCGCGAACGTGACGGCGGCAAAGTGCGGCACGTCCCCGACCGTACGGCCCGTGAGCATGCGGGCCCCGCCGGACCACCGGCGGGTGTTGCCCGCCGCGTCGAACGACGCGACCGCGACGCCGGCAGCGTCGAGGATGCGCCGCAGCGACTGCTGGCCGGCCGTGAGCTGCGCGACCCGCTGGTCTACCATGAGGTCGAGCGTGTCCGTGAACGCCTCGACGCGCCGCTCCAGCCGGCGGCGGACGGCCATGTCGGTCGCCTGGATCACGACCGCGTCCTGTCCGCCGAGGCGGAACGCACGCAGCGACACCTCGACTGGCCGGGCCTCGTCGTCGGCTCCCACGATCCCGTACTCGACTCCGGAGATAGACGCGCCCTCGG
>DASVSE010000125.1:0-5615 GCA_036388235.1 Rubricoccaceae bacterium
TACCCGAGCCAGGTCGCCAACGACACCGACCCCGACCGGCCCGAGGCGGCCTTCGTCTCGGTCCAGAGCGTCGTCGTAGACCCTGCGGACCGGCTCTGGGTCCTCGACACCGGCAGCCCGCTGTTTACGCCACCCGCGCCCGGCGCCGCCAAGCTCGTCTGCATCAACCTCGCGACGGACGAGATCACGCAGACCATCACCTTTCCGCCCGACGTCGTCCTCCCGACGACCTACCTCAACGACATCCGCTTCGACCTCGGCGTGGGCGAGGCCGGCACAGCGTACATCACCGATTCGGCCGAGGAGGACCAGGCCGGGATCATCGTCGTGGACCTCGCCTCGGGCGAGAGCTGGCGGCGCCTCCACGGCCACCCGTCCGTCACCGCAGAGCAGCTCCCGGACTTTCTCCCCATCGTCGAGGGCCACCCGTTCTACGAGCACACGTCGGACGGCGTGACCAAGCAGGGCGCAAGTATGGGCGCCGACGGGATCGCCATCTCGGCCGACGGCACGCGCCTCTACTACTGTCCGCTCGGCAGCCGCCGCCTCTACAGCGTCGGCACGGACGAGCTTGTAGACCGGACCGTTACCGACGACGAAGTCGCGGCCACCGTCGTGGACGAAGGCGACAAGGGCGGCGCCGCCGACGGACTCGAAACCGACGCCGAGGGCCGGATCTATGCCACCAACTACGAGCACCACGCCGTCACGCGGAGGGGCACCGACGGCGAGTGGGAAACGCTCGTCAGCGACCCGCGCCTCGTCTGGCCCGACACGCTCTCGCTCGCGTCGGACGGCTACCTCTACGTCACGGCCAACCAGCTCAACCGGCAGGCGAAGTACCACCGCGGCCAGGACCTCCGCAAGACGCCCTACTCGCTCTTCCGCCTCAAGGTCGACGCGACGCCCGTCCGCCTCGTGTAACGGCCCGGCGCAGGCACGGCCTCAGAGCCGCGTCTGCGTCGTGTCCGCGGCAGTCGGCTGCGCAGCCGGCCGCCCGCCGACCGACCGTGCGACGACCGTCTCGGTCCGCAGCGGGATCTGCCCGAATGGCGTGTCCACGTACGGCCGCGCCTCGACACGGACCCGCGTCGGGTCCGCCCGGCGCCCGGCGACGGCGAGCGCCATCCGCAGGATCTCGGACGCGTTCCGCCCCGCCGCTTCGACAAGGTCCACCTCGACCGGAACCACGAACGTCGCCGAGTCGCCGGGCGCGATCGTCGGGCCGTTGTCGAACGTGCCCGTCGCCGCCTCGCGGTCGTCGAGAAAGAGCGTCCAGTCGAAGCGCGCGACGCGGGCCTGCGGGTTGTCGATCGGGTTGCGCGCGCTGACTTCGAGGCCGAAGCGCAGCGGCAGCGATCCGCGCAGCACGCCCGCGGCGACGACCGCAACGCTCGACGGCGGCAGGTCCGCGAGGTCGTCCACGTCGCCGATGGGCTGCCCTGCGAGCACGGCGTCTCGCACGCCGACGAGCCCGAAGTCCACGCGCCGGAGCGCTCGCGTTTCGCCCACGGACCGGCAGGCGCCGAGCAGCCCGGAGACGAGCACGACGGCGAGAAGGAGGATCGGAAGACGCGTCATGGGATTGGAGAGTGTGTGACTGACCGTGGTACCCCTTCACGGCGTCCGGTTCCGCCGCACAGTCCCGAAGGGACCCCGGCCGAGGCGCCGTCGTACGGCGTTTCGTCTCCTTCGTGCTGCCAGCGGGCCCCGTCCCCTCCCCCGATGCCTACCCCCACCACCTCCGCGCCGTGCACCGGCGCCATGTCCATCCCCGAGGCATCGGCGTCCCTCCCGCCAACGACGCCAGCCGAGCTCGACCGCCATTTTGCCGACCTCCGCGCACACGCCGACGAGTGGGCGCGCCTGCCGATCCGCGACAAGGTGAAGCTGCTCTGGAAGCTCAGACGGGCGACCAGCCGGGCGGCTGGCGCATGGGTCACGGCGGCAGCAGCGGCCAAGGGGCTTCGGAAAGGCGACCCGCTCCGCGGCGAGGAATGGTCGTCGGGACCGTGGGCCCTCCTGAATTATCTCGGCCCGCTCGAAAAGACGCTCCGCGCCGCCGAGCGGGGCAGGCTCGCCGACCTAGTGAAGGACCGAACGCGGACGCGCGCGGACGGTCAGGCCGTCGCCCGGGTGATGCCGGACGGCCTCTACGACCAGCTCCTGTTTTCCGGCTTCGCGGTCGACGTGTGGATGCAGCCCGGCGTGACCGAGGCGACGCTCCCCGAGACGATGGCGACGTTCTACGCCGCGCCGAACCCGCCCGGCAAGGTGGCCGTCGTGCTCGGCGCGGGCAACATCGCGAGCATCGCCCCGCTCGACGTGCTCTACAAGCTCTTCGCCGAGGGCCAGGTCGTGCTGCTGAAGCTCAACCCCGTCAACGAGTACCTCGCGCCGGTCTTCGCCGACGTCTTCGCGGACTTTATCCGCGCCGGCTACTTCCGCCTCGCGACCGGCGGCGTCTCGGTCGGCGAGTACGCCACGCGACACCCGGAGACGGACGAAATTCACGTCACCGGCTCTGCGGCCACACACGACGCCATCGTTTACGGCACCGGCGAGGCGGGAAGGGCGCGCAAGGCGGCCGACACGCCCGAGATCGACAAGCGGGTCACGAGCGAGCTCGGCGGCGTCAGCCCGGTCGTCGTCGTGCCCGGCCCGTGGACACCCGCTGACCTCGCCTTCCAGGCTGAGCACGTCGCGACGATGAAGACGCACAACGCGGGCTTCAACTGCATCGCGAGCCAGGTTCTCGTCTTGCCCGAGGCGTGGAAGTTGGAAGACGACTTCACGGCTGCGGTCCGCGAGGCGCTCGCGGCCGCGTCGGGCCGGGCGGCGTACTACCCCGGCGCGGGCGACCGAACAGACGCGCTCCACGCGGCCTACCCGACGGCCGAACGCCTCGGCCCGACCGGATCGCTCGCCTTTATCCCGGACATACCGGCCTCGCGCGCAACGTCCGGAGGGGACGGGGGGCCGACCGAGCCCGAGTACGCCTTCACGACCGAGTTTTTCGCCTCGGCCCTCGCCGTGACGCGCCTGCCCGGCGCTGACGCCGGCACGTTCCTTGACGCCGCCGTCGACTTCTGCAACGACCGCCTCGCGGGCACGCTCGGCATGTCGATCCTCGTCCACCCGAAGACGATTGCCGCCCTCGGTCCACGCTTCGAGGATGCCCTCGCGCGCCTCCGCTACGGAACGGTCGGCGTCAACGCATGGTCGGGTGTCGGCTTCCTCATCGCACAGGCGGCGTGGGGCGCGTTTCCGGGCCACGAGCGGGCCGACATCCAGAGCGGCACGGGCGTCGTCCACAACGCGCTCCTGTTCGAGAAGCCGCAAAAGACCGTCGTGCACGCGCCGTTCGCGCCGTTCCCGCGGTCAATCCTCGCCGGCGAGTTCCACACGACGCCGCGGCCGCCGTGGTTCGTCACCAACGTGCGCTCCGAAGAGACGATGCAGCGCCTGACACGCTTCGCCGCGGACCCGAGCCCGCTGAAGCTGCCCGGCATCTTCGCCTCGGCCCTGCGGGGCTGACCGTCGTGGCGCCGCGGTTTACATCCCCGCGGTCTGCCGCAGCACGAACCGCTCCAGGTCCGTGTTGAAAACGCCGCCGCCGGCCGGGTACCAGCCGTGGCCGAGGCGCGGAACCGTCTCAACGGTGTGCGTCGCATAGGCCGCCACGGATGCACGGACGGCGTCGGGCGGCGCGACCGGGTCCGCCTCGCCAGCGAGAAAGGCGACCGGCCGGTCGGCCGAGACGCGCCCGGCAAAGGCGATCGGGTCGACGCCCGGCGCGCCCTTGCCAAGCCGCAGAAAGAGGCGTGCGAGGCGAAACGCCCCGACGGCGGCGTCGCCTCCGGCGCGGCGCGCGGCCGCCTCGGCGATGGGCCCGAGCGCCGCCCCGCCCGCGAGCACGGCTGGCGGGATGCCCGCCCCCTTCGCGAGAGACAGGGCGAAGCCGGTCGCCATCGCGGGCAGGCCTGGATGGCCGATGGCGCCGATCAAACGCTGCCCGAGCCCGTCGCGGCCGAACGCCAGCGCCGACAGCAGCGCCCCGAAGCTCACGCCGACGAGCGCGACGCGCCCGCCGGAGCGCTCGCCATCGGCGTACGGCCGCGCGGCCTGCTCAAGGCCGTGGCGCTCGGCAGCGAGGGCGAGGGCGGCCGGCAGGTCGAGGGCGATCCCGTCGAAGAGGCGCCCCGCGAACGGCACGTCCAGCACGACGCCGCGGCGCGCGATCTCGGCCAGCGCGGCCGACGGATTGCGGTCGCCCGTGGCCGGACCCGGGCGACGGACGCCGCCGAACGGCGTGTCCAGCAGGACCGTCCCGATGCCCTCGCGGGCGAGCGCGACGGCGACCGGCAGGCTGCGGTCCAGCCCGACCGTGATTCCGTTGAGCATCGTCACGACGGGCGCCACGGCTCGCTGTTCCAGGCCCGCCGCCGGTCCGCGGCTCGACGGCTCCAGCACGACGGCCTCGAAGGTCGAGAACGCCGCGTCGAGGTCGGCATGGCCGGTGTAGGGCGCGTCGCGGCGGAGGCGGTAGCGCGTCCCGGCCTGCCCGCCGAGGCGGAGCGGGCCGGACGAGAGGACAGCGAGCGGAGCGGCGGGAGCGGACACGAGTCGAGAGGTCGTTTCCCGGCGTACGATGCCCCGCCGGCCGCGTTCGTGCGGCGCCGTCGAAAAGCGCTCAGCGACGCAGGCACTGGGCGCGGCGCGCGTCGACCTGAAGCCGCATTGTGGGCTCACCCGCCGCGTTCAGAACCTCCACGACGCCGTACTGGCTCCGCACTCCCGTCGCGCCGCGGGCGCCCGGGCAGCCGGCAAACGGGACGTGCCACACGCCGCGCCCGTCGCGCACGTCAATCCCGCCGTCCGTGAACTCGGTCGCGAGCAGCCCTGGGGTGTCGCGAAACCGCCGCGCCACGGCCGCCCGCTCCCACGCCCACCACGCCCCGGCGGATAAAGCGAGCGCTCCGTAGAACAGCGCGACGCCTGGAACGCCGCCCCGCGTCCGCCACGCCGCAAGGCTGGCTCCGACAGCCGCGACATGGCACGCCAGCGACACCAGCGCGACGCCCGTGCTTGCTGCTCCCACCCAGCGCGGAGCCGTCCCGAACCCGCTCGATAGACCCATCCACAGCGCCGCACCGAGCAGCACGAATCCCGCGACGGCAAGGCCCGCAGGCCAGTCGGATCGGGCGGCGGGCGAGGGCGGTTCCATCGGACGTCCGGTGAGGGATGCGCCCAAGGTAGAGGTTCAGGCCGCGTCGGCGAGCGCCCACTCGTCGCGCGACATCGCGGCAAAGAGGCCGTTCGGGCGGGCGAGCAGTTCGGCCGGCGCGCCGTCCTCGGCGATGCGGCCGTCGACGAGGACGAGCACGCGGTCGGCCGTCCGCGCCAGCGACAGGCGGTGCGTCGCGACGAGCGTCGTGATCGACTGCGGGAGGGCCGTGAGCGCGGCCACGATGAGGCCCTCGGACTCGGGGTCGACGGCAGACGTCGGCTCGTCGAGCAGGAGCACGCGCGGCTCGGAGAGGAGCGCGCGGGCGATGGCGAGGCGTTGCTTCTGGCCGCCCGAGAGGCGCACGCCGCGCTCGCCGACGAGCGTC
>DASVSE010000126.1:0-2352 GCA_036388235.1 Rubricoccaceae bacterium
CCGACGACGCGGTGGCACGGCACGACGACCGAGAGCGGGTTCCGTCCGTTCGCCGCACCGACGGCGCGGGTGAGGTTCGGGTCGCCGAGGCGAGCCGCGAGCGATCCGTACGTCTCGGTCTGACCGTACGGGATGTCCAGCAGGGCCGTCCACACCGTCTGCTGGAACGGTGTTCCGGCCGGCCGCATGGCGAGGTGGAACGTCTGCAGGTCACCCGCGAAGTAGGCGCTGAGCTGTGCCGTCGCCTCCGTGAATGGTCCCGCGTCCCGTACCCAGTCCGGACCGATGGTCGGGCCGTGGCGGTGGTCGGCCATGTACACGCCCGTCAGGGCCTCGCCGTCGGACGTGAGCAAGAGAGGGCCGAGCGGGCTCGCGAGGGTGTCGTAGGCGGTCATCGGGCGGTAGCTGGCGGCGTTACGAAGAACGCCACGCCGCGGCAGCAGGAGACCATTCCCAGAGGGCATCCGTCGGCTTGGGTGCCAGGCGCTGTTCCGGGCGTGGCGCCGGCCCGCGGGCGAGCGGCGGACGCGACGGGGCGCTAGCCGGGACGGTGACTTGTGGCGCCGCGTCGGCAAGAGGCAGGAAGGCCGGAACGGCAGGCGGGGGCACCCAGGCCGGGGCGTCCCCGGCGGGGGGCACGGGGCGGGGCGGGGCAGCGTTCAGCTGCTCAGGATCGCGCCGGACGGGGTCCCAGGGCGTCGGGGCCGTTGCCCACGAGACCGGTGGAGCCGGGGTGGGGGGCGGGACGGGGGCAGGCGAGCGCGCGACGGCGGTCCCGTCGGTCGCCGTCCATGGCGTCGCGGCGATGGCCGCCTGGACCTGAGCCACAATGGCCGCGTCGGGCATCTGTGGGGGCACGCGGCGCGTCGGCGGGCTGCCGAAATCGGGCGTCGAGAACAGGTCCGGGTGGCGGCGCCAGACGGTCACGGCCGCCAGCCCCGTGCCGATCACCGTCCACAGCCAGATGCCGCCCATCGGGCCCTCGAAGTAGACCTCGAACGAGGCGTTGACGACGAGCGCGACCCACAGGCAGAGCGCGAACGCGAACACGGCCGACCACGTGTCGCGGCGGGCGGCGCGGGCCGCGAACCACGAGCGCAGCATCAGAAACGCCCACCACGCGTGGAGCACGAGCCAGAGCACGAGGCCCGGCACGCCGAGGCGCCCGAGGACCGTCATCGTCGCGTTGTGCGGGCTTCGCAGCGATCCTTCGTCGTCGACGGCGAAGCCGTCGTAGTCCGCGAAGTTGAGCCCGAAGCCGCGCCCGGTCCAGAACTTGTCGCCGAGGGCGGTGTCGTCGATGATCTTTTTCCACCACGTCAGGCGCCATGTCTTGGTCGTCTCCAGCGTGTGGCTGTCGCTCTGCCCGACGACGCTCTTGACGTTGTCCCAGATCTGCTCGACCGTGAGCGCGCGCGAGTTGCCCGAGATCCTCACCGACTCCATCACGGGCACGGCGACGATGCCGGCCACGACCACGGCGACGAGCGCAAACGCCATCCGCGTCCCCCGCGCACCCGGCGGGCGGAGGGCGACGGCCAGCCCGAGCGCGAGCACGAATGCGATCATCCCGCCGCGGTTGGAGATCATCACGAGGATCGCCGTGACGGCGAGCCCGAGTGTGATCGGCCACGACATCCGCCGGAGCCCGAGCAGCAGAAACGCGCCGATGCCCGAGAGGTGCACCATGAGGTCGCCGCCCTTGGCCTCGATGAGCCGCACGTTGTCCTGTCCCGGCACGAGCGGAATCCACGTCTCGTTGATGCGGTACGCGAGGTACGGCAGCCACACAAGCGCGACCATCACGGCTGCGAACGTGCGGTAGCGGAGCACGAGGGCACGCAGGCGCTCGGGTCGCTCGGTGATGAGCAGGTACACGACGTAGGCGTAGAACCCGTACCCGAACAGCATCGCGTCGCGGGCGACGTCGAGGCCGTATTCGCCAACGTACGGGATGGACCGCACGACCGTCAGCACCTGGAGTGCGAGCAGCACCCAGACCGGCCCGCTGCGCGTCAGGCGGTCCACGCCGCGCACGCTGAGGGCGACGAGCAGGCCGACGGCGAGCATCACCTCGCCGATAAAGACCGGCGGCACGCCGACGTACGCGAACGCACGGCCCATGAGGGCGTAGCCGAGCAGGCACACGCCGAGCGCGAGCAGGTAGCGGTCGCCCAGGCGCCCTTCGGAGGCGGGCGCGAGCGGCGTGTGCGGCGTCGGCGTAAAGGCGAGCGTCATGGCCGCGTACGGCGCGCGAGGCCGACGTGCGAGATCGCGACCGAGGCGCCATCTGACGAGGCGCCGGGCGGGGCGGCGGGCACCTCGGGCGAACCTTCAGGCATCGGCGCGACC
>DASVSE010000127.1:0-6188 GCA_036388235.1 Rubricoccaceae bacterium
GTCGAAGTACTGAAGGGCAGCGGCGAGGCTGCCCAGGCGGTGGCGCATCAGCCACCCGAGGCGGTAGTCCAGCACGGCGGTTTGGTACGCGTCGTGTGGCTCGATCAGGGCAAGCTCGGTTTTGACCCGCTCGACGGGCGCGTCGCGGAGGCAGCGCACGGCCTGAAGCTGGACGTGCGTCCGCAGGACGGCATCGAGCGGCCGCTTGAGAATCTCGTTGAACTCGATGAACGCCTCGTAGACCCGGGCCTCGGCTACGGACGCGACGGCGTGCTCCCAGCGTTCCCGCACTGCCTCGGGCTGCGACGAGAAGGCATCGGAGACACGCTCAATGTGCTCGAGCTCGTGGGCCGGGATCATCGGAGCAGTCGGCATGGGCGCGGAATCAGGGGGAACGGATGGCGGCCGCTGCCAGGCGGCAGCGCGTCCGGGTTATCGGCCCGGCGCGGGTCCGCTTAAACCATTTGCCCCTCTCCGCCTCTCCCCTGCTAGCCTTCAGCCACGCCCGCCGAGGCGTGCGCGGAGCGCCGCAAGCCCTCCGATGCGGCGGTCGAGCTCGGCCGCGGCCTCCTCGATATCGACGAACGCCTGTATCAGGCTGACGTCGGCACCCGTCGCCCGAGCGATCTCGGCCCCGAGTTG
This sequence comes from Rubricoccaceae bacterium, assembly GCA_036388235.1. Lineage (GTDB taxonomy): Bacteria > Bacteroidota > Rhodothermia > Rhodothermales > Rubricoccaceae > DASVSE01. Next base: position 643 of record DASVSE010000127.1, read on the forward strand.
TGCGTTGCCGGCGATGACCGCGAGCGGGTTGGCGAGGTCGTGGGCGACCCGGCCGAGGGCTGCACGCAGCGCCTCGACGTCTAGGCCACCGGACTCAGACGCTGCAGCCGCCGGAAGGTCCGTGGCGGGACGGATCCCGAAGTGGGCCGCGAGCACCGAGCGGAGCACCACCGCGTCATCGTATGCGACGACGCGGCTCGTCAGGCCAAGGCCTGCAGCAAGAGCTTCGATGGACCCATCGGGGTCTGCACCGGTCCGGACCGCGACCGCATCGAAAGCGCTCCCCGCGAGGTAGGCCCGTGCCGCGGCGAGCGTCGTGACGGGCGTCACCGCGAGGCCGGGGACAACTGCGAGCGCCTCGACCGGCTCATCCGGAACGGGATCCACGAGCAGGACGTGAGCAGTCATGATCGGTCGGCTGACGTCCGGCCAACCTACGCGCGCCGTGGACGCTTGCGGACCTAAACCGAAGGGGCCGGACTCTCGGGTGAGAATCCGGCCCCCGGGGGTACCGCGTACGGGATTTGAACCCGTGTAGCCACCGTGAAAGGGTGGAGTCCTAGGCCCCTAGACGAACGCGGCATCGGACACGCCCGGCGGAAATCCGCCAGACGCAGGGTGGCTGACGGGGCTTGAACCCGCGACCTTCCGGACCACAACCGGACGCTCTAACCAGCTGAGCTACAGCCACCGTTTTGCCGCCGAGGCGGCCCCGCCGGTGTGCGGGACGCCGAACCTACGACGACGCTCACGCCGGCCGGATGAAGATTCCGGAAGGCGCAGCCTTCCAGCTGCGCTCCAGGGCTAACCGCTACCGCAGAACCGCCACCTTCCCGACGACGGCCTCCCCGTTGGAGCCAACCGCGGCCACGATATACACGCCCGACGACACGAGGTCTCCCGTCCGGTCGTCACGGCCGTCCCACCGGAACGAGCCGCCGGCCGCCTCGGCCTCGTGGATGAGTTCGCCGGCAAGCGTGAGCACGCGGACCGTCGAGCGGGCCGTTGCGAGGCCGCGCACGAGCACGCCCTGAGGTGCCTCGGCCGGGCGGAACGGGCTCGGTGAGACTGTCAACGCCTCGGAGCCAGCAACCGGCGCCGTTGCATCGCCGGAGACGGAGAACAGACCTTCCGTAGTCGTCAGGAACACGCGGCCATCGCTCGCACGGACAGCGATGCGGCGGACATCGTCGCTCGGGAGCGGGCTGTTGGCAGCGTTGAACTCGCGTAGCGTCACAAAGCCCGAGCCGCTCGGGTCGGGTGCGACGAGGTAGGCGCCGGAGGTCGTCGCGACCCAGACACGGCCGCCGGGATCGACGTCGAGGTCGTTCACGACGACATCGCGGAGGAAGGGCTCGCGCGAGCCGTCGGCGCGGGTTGGCGTGAGTGTGAACTGGGGGACGCCGAGCGCGGGGTCTGACGCGAAGACCGACCCCGGCGAGAAGACCGTCGCGATGCCGCGGTTGGTGCCGATCCAGACGGTCCCCTCGCCGTCAACGACGACGTCGGCGACGTTGGCGCCAGGCAGGCCGCCGCCGTTGATCGTGCCCTGTCCGCGGTACTGCCGCGCGCGGTCGTCGGCTGGCGAGGCGGGGGCGTCGCCCGTGTCCCACACGATGAGCCCGCCGCCGGAGACCGACAGCCACTTCTGCCCGAGCCGGTCCACGGCGAGGCGCGACACGCCGGTGCCGCCCGACGTGCCGATCGGGAATGGCAGCCCGGCCGACGTCCCGTCCGGCGCGAAATAGTGGAGCGGAAGGAGCGACTCCTGGTTGACGACCCACAGGTCGTCGCCCTCGAAGGCAACGTCGGAGACGACGACGAACGAGAGGTTCGATCCGGCCTGCCGAAGCGACGAGTTGGTCTCGTCGTAACGCGTCGTGACGCCCTCTGGGCTGATAACGACGAGCCCGTCGCCGCCGGTCCCGATGTAGACCGAGTTGTCGGCTCCGGTTTTGAGGCTCACAAAGTCGGCTTGACCGAGCTGCGCCGGCTCGTCGCGGGTGTAGCGCGAGGTCCAGTCTCCCGTCTCGGCGTCGAGCCGGCTGATCGCCGATGTTTGCGCCGCCGGGACGCGGAGGGAGGCCGTCCAGACAGTCCCGTCTGGCGCCACATCGATGTCGGCATAGCTGTTGGAGAACGGTCCGGCCGGGGTAATGGCGTCGGGCACGAAGGGGGTCGTCGTGCCCGGGGCCGAGCGGGCCGGAAGGGCAAAGAGCCCGAGGGCCGCGTCTCCGACCCAGACGCGTCCATCCGGGCCGATCGCCAGGCCTCGCATCCCGACCGCGTTCGCGGGGACGTAGTTGGTGACAGCCGATGGCAGTTCGTAGGTCAGAACCGAGAAGTCGCGGAGTGCGAGCAGACGCGTGCCATCCGCGACAAGCGTCGTCAGGTCGTCGCCGATAAAGAGCCTCCGCTCCCACGTCCCGCTCTGGCGGCGGTCGTAGAGGTCTCGCGCAGTCGCCGGGCCGCCACCGACGTGGACGGTCGGGGTCGGCTCGCCGTCGGTGAACAGGGCGAGGCTCAGCGAGCGGTGCGGGAAACCCGCGTCGCGCGTCCACGCGGCGGGGCTCTGCAGCGCTGGATCGCCCGCAAAGGCTGTCACGATCCCGGCGTCGGTCGCGAGCCACAGGCCGCGCCGGCCGTCGGGGAGCGGGGCAAAAAGCAGGTCGTTAACGGGCGTCGCTGCAGGCAGTGAACCGAGGCGGGCGTACGTGTTGCGAACCTCGTTGCGGCCGAGGTCGAACACGACGAGCCCGAAGTCGGTCGCCGCATACAGGCTGTCGCCGAGCACGCGCAACCGGCGGATCGTGCGGGACGTGAACTGCGTGTTGCGCTCGATGTCGAGAAAGGTCCGGACCTCGCCGGACTCGACGGTCAGCCTGTCCAGCGCGCCGTCGCCGTAGGCGACCCAGACGGCGCCGCGGCGCTCGTCCACGGCGACCGAACGGATGGGGCCTCCACGCAGCCCCTCGATGGCGTTGCGCCGCTCGATCTCGCCTGTGGCGGGGTCATAGGAGAAGACGCCTCCGGTCGTGCCGGCCCAGACGCGGCCGAGGCCTGACGCGACGGCCGTGACTTCGGTGAAGGCTGGGTAGGCCTGCCACGACCCCACGTCGTCGCCCGAAGGCGTTTCGCCCTCAGGCGTCTGGGCGGACGCCGACGCAGCAGCGAGTACGAGAACGGCGAGGCCGAGGAAATGCCGCATGGCAGTTCGAGAGAGAGTGCGGCGTACCGAAGCGGCGGGGCGGTGCGGGGTCGGGGATCAGGACGCGCGGCGGACGGCCGGCGCGGCAGCGCGGTCGGCCTCGTCGAGGCGGGCCGCGAGGTTCACGAGTTCGACGGCGCCGGCAGCCGCCTCGGCGCCCTTATTGCCGGCCTTGGTACCGGCACGTTCCCACGCTTGCTCAAGCGAATCGACCGTGAGGACGCCCATCAGGACCGGCACGCCGGTCGCGAGCGACGCCGACTGGCACCCGCTCGCGACGCCGTTCGCGACGATGTCGTAGTGGCCCGTCGCGCCGCGGATAACGGCGCCGAGGCACACGACGGCACCGTAACGGCCCGACGCGGCGAGACGCTGCGCGACGGCCGGGATCTCGAACGCGCCCGGCACCCAGGCCACGTCCACAGCACCGTCGGGCGCGCCGTGGCGCGTGAACGCGTCGAGCGCGCCGTCGAGCAGGCGCCGCGTGATGGCGTCGTTGAAGCGCGCCGCGACGATGGCGTAGCGCGCGTCGGGCGGCGAGACGAGGTGGCCTTCGAAGACGGTCGGCATGGCGGAGCGGAGGTCGGGCCGAAGGTACGGCGCCACACGCGGCATGCACGCGGGGCGCACCGGACTGCCCGACCCAGACGCGTCCGCACTCCTGTCATCAGCCGTCCAGCGACTCGAGCAGGTGCGAGGCAAACCCGTCGCCGGCCGCAGCCGCCTCACGGACAAGCGCCAGGCTCGCCTGACGTTTAGGGCCACACGCTACAAGAGGGAGTTGGCCACCCGCCCGTGTCGGCAGCAGGCGCCCGGCCGCCCCGTTGAGCGGTGCCTCAAGCGCGTACACGACCACATGGACGCCCGCCTCGGCGGCCGCGCCGAGGCACATCGCGCACGGTTCGAGCGTCGTCACCAGGACCGCGCCGGGCTCGACCGCGCCCCCGAGCGCGTGCAGCGCCTCCGTCTCCGCGTGGCGCAGGCGGTCCTGCCCGGTCGTGGAGCAGTTGCGGCTGCGCGCAAGCACGGATCCGTCGGCCCGGGCCACGACGGCGCCGATCGGCGCGTTGCCCGCATCGAGCGCGGCGCGAGCCTCACCGAGTGCGGTGTCCATCAGCGCCTCCAGCACGTCATCCGTGAGTGCGTGCTCGCCGGGCGAGGCTGCGTCGAGCGCGGAGTCCAGGCCAGCCACCAGGTCGACCGTCGAGGCGAACGTTGCGCAGGCGCCGGCAGCCTTCAGCTCCTCCTCGGACGCGCGCCACGTTGCGAGGCCAATGAACGCGACGCCCGCGCGGCGCGCTGCCTCGGCGTCGAAAACCGTATCACCGACGAGCGCGCAGGCACCGGGCGGCACCCCGAGCTTTTCGGCCGCGACGAGCAGCAGATCCGGCTCGGGCTTGCTCGCCTCGGCGTCCGACGACGTGGTCACGACATCGACCCGCTCGCGAAGGTCTAATCCAGTGCTGTTGAACGTTGCGTCGAGGTCCTCCGCGGCGGCCGACGAAGCCAGGGCGAGGCGCAGGCCGCGCACCCTGGCGGCGTCGATCAGTGCGGCCGCCCCGTCGAAGGTCTGCAGCGGCTCGCGGGCGGCGACGTGGGCAAAATGCCGCCCCGCGCCGTCGCGGAAGGCCTCGCCGTGTTCGGCTTCGAACGCGGGCCCGAACAGGTCCGGCGAGAGCAGGTCGCCGCCTTTGCCGATGCCCAAGTCGATGCGGTCGGCGGGGACGGTTACGCCGAGGTCGGCTGCGGCGCGGACCATCGCCTCGGTGTGGGCCGCGTTGGAGTCCACGAGCGTGCCGTCGAGGTCGAGCAGAAGTGCGGCAAGGGCCATCGTGCGAGTCAGGAAGGGGCGGAGGAGAGCGCCGGCCGGACAGCGTATGTTTCGCCATGCCCGCGATCTCCGCCCTTTCCCGACTCGCCCTCGGGCTCGTCGTGTTGGCGAGCGTGCAGAGCTATCTGATCGTCGGGGCCCAGTTCGCGCTCGACCGCGACGCCATCGCGGCGCGCTACTGCGTCAACCTCGACCGGCCGGAGCTGCACTGCGACGGCGCGTGCGAGCTCGCGCGGCGGCTCGACGCGCAGAAGGAGCGCGAGGACTCGCGCCAGACGACGCTGCTCGGCGTCGCCCTCTCGGCGACGATGTGGCTGGCGCCGCAGCCCGCGCTGTTGCCGCCGGCGCCACGGCACACGGCGACCGCGTACGGCCATCCGGCCGACGAGCGCGCATCGGGCGGCGCACCCGCGGGCGTCTTCCACCCGCCGCGGCAGGCTTGACACGTCTGCGGGCGCCATATGGCGCCTGCGTCACTGTCACTCGGGCGCCGGTCAGGCGTTCGGG
>DASVSE010000128.1:0-6276 GCA_036388235.1 Rubricoccaceae bacterium
TTGCCGAGCAGCAGACGATCGCCGACGAGGAGAACGCCTCCGAGGCCAACCCCGACGCGATGGGCACCACGTCCGAGGCCCCGAACCCGACGACGGGCGCGGACCAGGGGGCGGTCCAGGGTACGTCGCCGCTCGCCGAGATCGTCGCCGAGACGTCGGGCCTGCCGGACGACGCCCCGACGAGCGATTTCATCGAGACCGGCTCGGGAACGCTCGAGACGTCCGACGCCGGCACGGGTGACATCGGTGCGGGCGATACGGGCACGGCGGACGCCGGCACGGACGCCCCTGCTGACACCACCGCCAGCGCTGAGAACACGCCGGGCACGGACGCCGCCGCGACGACGGGCGACGACGTTGCCGAGACGCAGGCGACCATCGAGGCCTCCGGCGACACGGGCGCCGACGCCGCCGTCAGCGACGCCGATGCCTCGACGGTTGCTGACGGTGCTCCGGCCGGTGCCGAGACGCAGCCCGCGACCGAGAACGAGACGGCCGGCGACACGGCCGCCGACTCGGAGGCCGCGGTCGTCTCGCAGGCAGACGCCGGCGCTGCCGAGAACAACGACGCCCCGGCCGACGCCGAGCCCGTCTCCGGCACGGAGGCAGGCTCGGACGCCGACGCCGACACGGGCGACACGACGACGGACGCCGTCAACACGATGGACCCGGTCGAGGGCGCCCCGAACGCCGGCGACGACGCCGACGAGGCAGCCAAGGCCTGATTTCTCGCTGCGCGTCCCGGACCGGCACCCGCCGTCCGGGACGCGTCGTATTCGGCCGTTTCCCCGCCCTCCGATGGACCCGAACGATTCTGCCGTCGACCCCGACCGCCTGCTGCTGATGGGCCGCCTCGGCCGCCCGCACGGCATCCGCGGCGATATCAAGCTCACGCCCGAGACCGACGACCCGACGCGCTTCGAGTCGCTCCGCCGGCTCTACCTCGGGCGCACGCCTGCGAACGCAACCGAGCGCTCGGTCACGAACGTCCGCTTTCAGTACCCCAAGGGCCGCATCGTCGTGCTCGTCAAGCTGGACGGCGTCGACACGCCCGAGGCCGCCGAGGCGCTCCGGAACGCTAATGTCTACGCGGACGAGGAGGACCTGCCGGCTCTCGCCGAGGGCGAGGCGTTCCTCCACGACCTCGTCGGACTCGCCGTGTGGACCGTGGACGAGGCGGACGAGCCGACCGAGCGCATCGGGACGGTCTACGACCTCTTCGACGGCGCACAGCTGCTCTTCGGCATCGCCCGCGAGAATCAGCCCAACGTGTTCCTGCCCGACGTCGAGGAGTTCGTTGTCGCCGTCGATCTGGCCGGCCGCCGCCTGCTCGTCCGTCCGCCCGAAGGCCTCTTCGACGACACGGCCGACGAGGTCCAGGGCGACGAAGACGGCGCAGACGCATGATCATCGACCTCGTCACCGTCCTGCCCGATCTGGTCCGGAGCCCGCTCGACCACTCGATCCTCAAGCGCGCGCGCGACAAGGGGCTCGTGGACGTGCGCGTGCACAGCCTGCGTGAGTGGGCCACGGGCCGCTACCGGCAGGTCGACGACGAGCCCTACGGCGGCAAGGGCGGCATGGTCCTCAAGCCCGAGCCGCTCTTCGCCTGCATCGAGGCGCTCCTCGACGCGGCCGCGGCCGACGGCACGCCCGTCGACGACGTGATCTACCTCACGCCCGACGGCGAGACGCTCACGCAGCCGCTCGCCAACCGCCTCTCGCTCGGGCAGCGCTACATCCTTATCGCCGGCCACTACAAGGGCATCGATGAGCGCGTCCGCGAGACCCTCGTCACGCGCGAGATCTCAATCGGCGACTACGTCCTCTCGGGCGGCGAACTGCCTGCGCTCGTCCTCATCGACGCGCTCGCGCGCATCGTGCCCGGCGTCATCGGCGACGCCGGGTCGGCCTTGTCGGACTCGTTCCAGGACGGCCTCCTCGACGCGCCGAGCTACACGCGGCCCGCCTCGTTCCGCGGCATGGACGTCCCGCCCGTGCTGATGTCCGGCGACCACGGCGCCATCCTCGACTGGCGCGAAGCGCAGCGCCTCGCGCGCACGCGCGCCCGCCGCCCCGACCTTCTCGGCGAAACCGGCCCCCCGGCCTCACCCGGCGAAGAGTCCGCATAGACCCCGGCCCCACGTGGGCCGTGCTTCCCGTTCCCGTACCTTCCAGGCTGTCCGCGCGCGACGCGTGCGGCTTCACCGACCGAGCTTCTACCGCCATGGCGACCGACCTCCTCAGCCTCATCGAGGCCACCCAGATCCGCGACGACCACCCGTCCTTCGCCCCCGGCGACACCGTCCGCGTCCACGTCCGCGTCATCGAGGGCGACAAGGAGCGCGTGCAGCTCTACGAGGGCGTCGTGATCGCGATCCAGAACTCGGGCTCCTCGCGCACCTTCACGGTCCGCAAGATCTCCAACTCGGTCGGTGTCGAGCGCGTCTTCCCGTACGCCAGCCCGCGCATTGCGCGCGTCGAGGTCGTCCGCGAGGGCCGCGTCCGCCGCGCCAAGCTGTACTACCTCCGCGGCCTCCGCGGCAAGGCGGCGCGCATCCAGGAGAAGCGCCGCGTGAGCACCAAGTAGTGCGCCTCGCCGTCTGGCCCGGGGCGGCCTCCGCCGCCCTCGCCGACGCCCTCCTGGCGTCTGGCGTCGTCACTGAGACGACCGTTGTCGAGCCCCACGAGGCCCGCGCGCTCCTCGACGCCGAGGGCGCGGACCTCGTGCTGCTGCCCACGCTCGACGTCCTCCGCGCGCCCGACGAGATCGTCGTCGTGCCGGGCGTCGCCCTCGCGGGCGAGCGCTCGGACCGCCGCGCGCTCGTCGTCGCGGCCCCGCTGGACGCCGTCCACACGGTCGCCTTCGACCCGCGCGACCAGCAGGAGGCGCTCCTCGCGCAGCTCCTCCTGCGCGAGCACTACGGCGGCAAGCCTGTCTTCGCGCTCGGCGCGCCCGGCGAAGACCTCGACGCGTGGCTGCAGGATGCCGACGCCGCCCTCGTCCCGCTCGACGTCGCCCGCGACGCCGAGGCGGCCGGCGCCGTCGTGCTGGACCTCGGGCAGGAGTTCGTGGACCTCACGATCCGCCCGATGCCGTGGGGACTCGTCGCGGCCCGCATCGGAACGCTCGCTCCGCAGCACGCCGCGGCCCTCGCCGACGCCGCCCGCCTCGCCGACCCGACCGACGAGCGCCTCGAGATCGACGGCGTCGCCGCGTTCCAGCTCACGCTCGACGGCTACGCCGCCGACGGTCTCGAACAGCTCGCCGAGCTGTGGTTCCAGACGGGCACGCTCACCGACATCGCCGACGTCCCCTTCGCCCCGACAGTCGTCCCGAAGGAGACGGACGGGGAGGACGACGAGGACGAGGACTGACGGCCGCCCCAGCCGCGCGTCTCCGGTCGCGGCGGATCGCCGCTGCACTGGCCGCGGTATACGCGCCGCACCCGCCGACCCGCCCATGGCCGACATCGTCTCGAACCGCCGCGCCCGCTACGACTTCACGCTCGAAGACCGCTTCGAGGCGGGCATCGTGCTCACGGGCTCCGAGGTCAAGTCGCTCCGAGCCGGGACGGCCAACCTCCAGGACGCGTTCGTGATGCTCGCCCGCGACGGGGTGGACCTCGTCAACCTCTACGTCGCGCCGTACGCCTACGGCGGCTACGCCGAGCACCTCCCGACGCGCAAGCGCCGCCTGCTCCTCGGCAAGCCCGAGATCGCCAAGCTCCGCAAGGGCACCGAGGCCAAGGGGTACACCATCGTCCCGACGCGGATGTACTTCAAGAACGGCCGTGCCAAGGTCGAGATCGCCCTCGGCAAGGGCAAGAAGGCCCACGACAAGCGCGACTCTATCGCCGAACGCGACAACAAGCGCGCCCTCGACCGCGTCAAGAAGGGCGGGGGAGAGGACTAACACCACCACCCGACGATGACCCTGGACGAAACCCTCGCCGACCTCATGCGCGGCGTCGCCGACGAGCTCCCCGCGGGCGGCCTCCGCGCCAAGCTGGAGACGAGCGACAAAACCGGCGTTCCGCTCACCGTCAAGCTCGGCTGCGACCCGTCCCGGCCCGACCTCCACCTCGGCCACGCCGTCGTCCTCCGCAAGCTGCGCCAGTTCCAGGACGCCGGCCACCGCGCCGTCCTCATCGTCGGCGACTTCACCGCGACCATCGGCGACCCGTCCGGCCGCTCCAAGACGCGCCCGCCGCTCACGCCGGACGAGGCCCGCACCAACGGCCAGTCCTACATCGACCAGGCCGCGCTCGTCCTCGACACCCACCCGGACAAGCTCACGGTCGTCCACAACGGCGACTGGCTCGGCACCATGTCCTTCGCCGACGTCGTCCGCCTCGCCTCCAGCGTCACCGTCGCGCGGATGCTGGAGCGCGACGACTTCCAGAACCGCTACCGCGACGGCCAGCCGATCTCGCTCCACGAGTTCCTCTACCCGCTCGCCCAGGGCCAGGACTCGGTCCACCTCCACGCCGACGTCGAACTCGGCGGGACGGACCAGACGTTCAACCTCCTGATGGGCCGCGCGCTCCAGGAGGCTGCGGGCCAATCGCCCCAGGTCTGCCTCACGCTGCCCATCTTGGAGGGGACCGATGGCGTCCAGAAAATGTCGAAGTCGCTCGACAACGCCATCGCCCTGACCGAGCCGCCGAACGACATGTACGGCCGGCTCCTCTCGATCCCCGACGCGCTCCTGCCGCGCTACGCCGAGCTCGCCTCGTCCATCCCGACGCCCGACCTCCCGGCCTTCGCCGCCCACGCCGCCGCCAACCCGCGCGACGCCAAGCACGACCTCGCGCTCAACATCGTCGCGATCTACCACGGCGAAGCAGCCGCGGCCGAGGCGCGCGCCCACTTCGAGCGCACCGTCATCCGCAAGGATGAGCCCGACGAGATGCCGGACCTCGCCCTCGACGGCCCGACCGGCCTGGTGGACGTCATCGTCCGCACCGGCTTCGCGACTTCCAACGGCGAGGCCCGCCGCCTGGTCGCCGGCGGCGGCGTCCGTGTCGGCGGGGAGACCGCCACCGATGCCCAGATGGTGGTCGACGTCTCGGCCGGGCCAGTCGTCCTCAAGGTCGGCAAGCGCCGCTTCGCCCGCCTCGTCGCCGCGTAGCCCCGCCTAGCGCGCGACGACGAGCCGCGCCGTCGCCGTCCGCGTCCCCGCCGAGGCGCGCACGACGTACACGCCGACCGGCCACGCCGACACGTCAACGCCGACCGTCCGCTCGCCCGCCGGCGCCTCGCCCGCGAGCACGACCGCGACCTCGCGCCCGAGCGCGTCCACGACGGCCACGCGCACCGGCCCCGCCTCGGCCAGCGTGATCGCCACCTCGGCGCGCCCCGACGCCGGGTTCGGCCGCACCGCGACGCCCACACCCGGCGCCGCGCCCGGCCCCGCTTCGCCCGCCACGAACGGCGCCACCGTCCGGAACGCCCACCCCGGGTTGCGCCCGCCGAGCCGGCTCCCGCCCACGTAGAGCCGCCCGTCCGGACCCCGCAGCGCCCACAGCACACGCGCGTTGCTCGTCGGCGCCGGACCCTGATCGATCAGCGACCCCGGCACGACGCCGACGATGGCCCACGTCTCGCCCGCGTCGGCCGTCGCCCAGATGTGACCGCCGTTCATCGCGATCACGGCCCGCCCGCCGCCCATGTCGACGACCTCCGACGCCACTGCGTTCGGGTCGCCGGTCAGCCCAAACGTCTCGCGCCACGAGTCGCCGCCGTCGTCCGAGACGATCACGTGGCTGACAATGCCCGGTCGCGTTGGGTCGATGATCGCAGCCACGAGCCGGTCCCCGCCGCCCGGTGCCGCGCCTCGCAGTGCGCCGATGGCTTCGGAGAGGAAGCGCGCGGGCTCGTAGTAGCCCTGCACGCGCTGGAACGAGATGCCACGGTCGTCGGATGTCGCGATCCCCCAGAAGCCGGCACCGACGATGCGGCCGGCGCGCGGGCCGTCGGTGACGACGGCGAAGCGGCGGGCCCGGGTGCCGTCGCTGCGGGGACTCGGCGGGGCGCTCAGGTGCCAGCTCGCACCACGGTCGTGCGAGTACCCGGCCCATCCGACGAGTTGTCCGCCGAGCAGCACGCCCGCGCCGGTTGTGCCGGAGGGGACCTCGAAGAAGTGACCGATGGACCCGACCCCGTTGTCGATGACGCTCTGGAACGTCGCGCCGTTGTTGACCGAACGGACGAGACTGCCTCTGTACGTAATAAGCGTGTCCTGCCCGAGCGCATAGACGGGTCCTGCCGGGC
>DASVSE010000129.1:0-2562 GCA_036388235.1 Rubricoccaceae bacterium
CCGAAGGCCATCGCCCGCTCGGGCGTCCAGCCGTCAGGCACACGCACAAGGTGCTCGGGACGTGCGTCGGCCGTGTCGGCGAAGCCGCCCCACTGCGTCTCGCCCGTGCCCCAGCCCGTCAGGACCACGGCGTCGCCGGTCCCCCACTCGGTCGCGTCCGACTCGACCACGGTCCCCGCGGCGTCGATGCCAGGGACGAACGGGAAGGCGCCGCGGATGATCTTGCCAGCGCCCGTCACGGCGAGTCCGTCTTTGTAGTTCAGCGACGAGTGCGACACGGCGACGCGAACGCCGCCTTCCGGAACCGGGGGTGCGTCGAATGTGTCGACGCGGGCGTCGGGCGCATCGGGAGAGCCGTGGAGGACGAGGGCGTGCATCGGGACAGACCAGGCAGGCGGGACAGCAGCGGCGGCGAGGATACGGTGCGGCTAGCTTTCGGCCTCTCCCCGCCCCGCCCCGCTATGTCCGACGAGACGACGCTCACGACCCCGCTCCACGCCGCACACGTTGCCCTGGGCGCGAAGATGGCCCCGTTCGCTGGCTACGACATGCCGATCCAGTACTCTGGCATCCTCGACGAGCACCGGGCCGTCCGAACCGCCGCCGGGCTGTTCGACGTGAGCCACATGGGCGAGTTCTCGGTCCGTGGTCCGCAGGCCGAAGCCTTTGTCCAGCGTCTCGTTACCAACGATGCGGGGAGCCTGACGGATGGCCGGGCGATGTACGCCGTCCTGTGTCACGACTCAGGTGGAGCGGTCGATGACCTTCTCGTGTACCGGTTTGCGCCGGATCACTTCATGCTCGTTGTCAATGCTTCGAACCGGCACAAGGACTGGGATCACGCTCGCGCCGTCCTCGCGGAAGGCGGCTTTGACGCCGAACTAACGGACGACTCTGACGATGTCTCGCTGCTCGCGCTTCAGGGGCCAAAGGCGTTCGAGATCTTCGAGGCCGCATTCGGCTTCAGCGCGGCGCACATTCCCTACTACCACTTCGAGCAGGCCACCCCCGGCTCGGTCGGCGGCGCGCACCTCGCGGTCGTCTCGCACACGGGCTACACGGGCGAGAAGGGGCTGGAGCTGTACGTCGAGAACGAGGCAGCTGAGGCGGTCTGGAACGCCCTTCTGGCGGCCGGCGAGGCGCACGGGCTTCGACCGGCCGGCCTCGGGGCGCGCGACACGCTGCGCCTCGAAGCGGGCTACTGCCTCTACGGCCACGAGCTGACCGACGAGACGACCCCGCTCGAAGCCGGGCTGGGTTGGGTCGTCAAGCCCGACGCGGGTGACTTTGTCGGACGCGAGGCGCTCGTTCAGCAGAAGACCTCGGGCGTGCCGCGGCGCCTCGTCGGGCTCGTCTGCGAGGGACGCGGCATTCCCCGCGATGGCTGCGCGGTGATGGACGAATCGGGAGCGGTCGTCGGGACGGTCACGAGCGGATCCCAGTCGCCGGTCCTCGGCGCAGGCGTGGCGCTCGCACTCGTCGAGAACCGGCCCGAGGTGACGGCCCCGGGCACGCGCCTTGCCGTCGACGTGCGCGGCCGGCCGCTCGCAGCGACCGTCACGAAGCCCCCGTTTCACACCGCGAAGTAGGGGCGCCGGCGGCCCGGGCGAGAAGAACGAGGCAGGTGGCCGGAAAGGGCCACGGCGTATCTTCGTCGTGCCTCCCTGAGGCGCCCCCCCGGATCTCCCCCCACTCCGGTGAGCACGACCGAGCGCACGCCCCGCAAACCGGCCCGGAAACGGACGCCGTCGAAGTCCACCTCCGCGCGGGCGTCGGCCGCGAACGTCTCGGTCCAGCGGAAGCAGGAGGTCCTGGGCATCGTCCTGATGGCCCTCGCCGTCCTCCTCACGCTCGCCGTCGTGAGCCACACCCAGCGCGACGACGCGACGGTCGGGACGACGGACTGGCGGGCCCTCTTCGAGTTCGGCGACAACCGGCTGGACAACCTCCTCGGCGTCGTCGGCGCGTTCGCGGCCCGGCTCTTCGTGACGGACCTCGTCGGGTTCCCCGTCGTGGCCCTCTTCGCCGTGCTCCTCGCGTGGGGCTGGGTGATGCTCCGCCAGAAGACGCCGCTGTTCCTCCCGCTCCTGACCGGGCTCACGGTCGCGGGCGCCCTCTTCGCCGCCTGCTTCTTCGGGTGGCTGGACACCCACACCGACGCCGACCTCATGCGGTGGAGCGGCGGCGTCGGGGTCGGCGTCGCCGGCTGGCTCTCCAACGTCCTCGGCGACGTCGGGGCCCTCATCGTCCTCGTCGTCGGGCTCGTCGTGACGGTCCTCCTCGCGGTCGACCGGGACATCCAGACGTCGCTGGACCGCGTCGAGGGCGCGGCCGTCGGGCTCCACACCGGGCTCACGGACGGGTGGGACGCCTACCGCGCCGGCGCGACCGAGCGGAAGCTCCTCCGGGGCGAGGCGCGGGCGTCGGCCTTCGCCGAACGGGCCGAGCGGAGCAAGGCCCGCGACGCCCAGCGCGCCGGGGCCCGCGACGCGGCGAAGGCCGCGGCCGAGGCGCGGGCGAAAGAGCGCGGGGCGGCGCAGCCCGAGACGGCACCCAGGACGG
>DASVSE010000130.1:0-2257 GCA_036388235.1 Rubricoccaceae bacterium
AGGCGCCCCTTCTGCGTCTCGCCGAGGTAGTACAGGCACGCGCCCGCCGCCGTCGTCCCGACCGAGAGGCCGTCGACGCCGAACCCCTTGAGGCTGTGCGTCTGGAAGTGGCGGCGGAGCGTCTCCTCGGCGAAGTCGGCCCCGAAGACCCAGTCCTCCTGCTTGGTGACCGCGAATGGGAGCGGGCCGGGCTGGACGGCCGCCATCGCCTTCGTAAGCCGGTCGAGCTGCCGCTTGTCGACGACCACCTCGGCCGGGGCGATGGTCTGGAGGAGCGACCCGAGGCGCTCGGCCGGCGTCTCGGACACAAAGAACTCGCCCGTGGAGGCATCGGCGAAGGCGACGCCGGCCGTCCCCGCGGCCCGGCCGTCCCCCCACGACACGGCGGCGAGGTACGTGGACTGGCGCGGCGAGAGGAGCGTCTCGCGGAACGCCACGCCGGGCGTCACGACCTCGACGACGCCGCGCTTGACGATCGTCCGGGCGAACTTGGGGTCTTCGAGCTGCTCGCACACGGCGACGCGGTGGCCGGCCTGGACGAGCTTCGGGAGGTACTGGTCGAGCGCGTGGTGCGGGAAGCCCGCGAGCGGCGTCTCCTCGGCGGCGCCGTTGCCGCGCTTGGTGAGCGTGATCCCGAGGACGTCGGCGACGAGGATCGCGTCCTCGTCGAAGGTCTCGTAGAAGTCGCCCATGCGGAAGAGGAGGACGGCGCCAGGGTGCTTGTCCTTGATCTTCCAGTACTGCCGCATGAGCGGCGTCTGGGCGGACCGTTTGGCCTCTCGCTCGTCGAGGAAAAAGTCGGTCTGGTCGGACACGGGACGCGGAGTCGGTTTGGAGCAAGCTAGTCCGGGGCCGTGCCGACCTCGTGACAGCGGCCGGATATCTTGGCC
The DNA here is from genome assembly GCA_036388235.1 of Rubricoccaceae bacterium. GTDB lineage: Bacteria > Bacteroidota > Rhodothermia > Rhodothermales > Rubricoccaceae > DASVSE01. Next base: position 891 of record DASVSE010000130.1, read on the forward strand.
TGCCCGCTCTCTCGCTCCCTGGCATGAAGCTGCTCCTTCCGTTCCTGCTCGCGCTCGGCGCCTGCTCGCCTGTCGCCCGAACCGACGCGCCCTCGCCGCGCACGCAGGCCTCGGCTCTGGCCTCCGCAGCCGTCGCCCCGACGCCCTGCGACAACTGCGCGGCGTGGAACGTGCCGCATGCGCCCGTCCACCTCTACGGGACGACGTACTACGTCGGCACGGCCGGGCTGAGCGCCATCCTCGTCACCTCGCCCCAAGGGCACGTGCTCATCGACGGGGCGCTGCAGGAATCGGCGCCGCTCATTGCCGCCAACGTCGAGGCGCTGGGCTTCCGGATGGAGGACGTGAAGCTGATCCTGAACTCGCATGCGCACTATGACCACGCGGCCGGCATCGCCGCGCTCCAGCATGCGTCGGGCGCGACGGTCGCCGCGACCGCGGCGAGCGCGGCTGTGCTCCGGTCTGGCCGGTCGGGGCCGGACGACCCGCAGGCTGCCGAGCTGCTCCCGATGACGCCCGTTCCGGATGTCCGCGTGGTGTCAGACGGCGAGACGGTCCGCGTCGGGCCGCTCGCCCTCACGGCGCACGCTACGCCGGGCCACACGGCCGGGGGCACGACGTGGTCATGGACGGCGTGCGAGGGCGGCCGCTGCCTGACGATGGTCTACGCCGACAGCATCTCGCCCGTCTCCGAGGAGGGGTTCCGCTTTAGCCAGAGCGACCGCTACCCGACGATTCTGGCCGACTTCGAGCGCAGCTTTGCGACGCTCGACGCGCTGCCGTGCGACATCCTGATGACGCCGCACCCCGAGGGGTCCCGCCTGTTCGAGCGGATCGCCGCCCGCGACGCCGGCGTGGCCGACGCGCTCGTCGATCCGGCCGGGTGCTCGCGTTACGCCGCAGCGGGCCGCGAGCGGCTCGCCCGCCGCCTCGAAACGGAGGGGTAGACTCGGCCAGAGGCGGCGTTTTCACCGCCCGTCAACCCGTCCGGCGGCGAGGCCGGATACCTTCTGAAACCGCTTCCGGAGGCCGCTCGTCCTCCGTCCCTCTCCGACTCCCGCCCCGATGCCCCGCTCTGTCCTCCTCTCCGCCGCCCGCACGCCGATGGGCGCCTTCGGCGGCGCGCTCGCGTCCGTCCCCGCCCCGGCCCTCGGCGCGACCGTCATCCGGGCCGCGCTCGACCGTGCCGGCGTCTCGCCCGAGCAGGTCAACGAGGTCGTGATGGGCTGCGTGCTCACGGCCGGCGTCGGGCAGGCGCCGGCGCGGCAGGCGGCCCTGGGCGCCGGTCTGCCGGACTCGACGCCGTGCCTGACGATCAACAAGGTCTGCGGGAGCGGCATGAAGGCCGTCATGCTCGCCGACCAGGC
>DASVSE010000131.1:0-5538 GCA_036388235.1 Rubricoccaceae bacterium
GTCTGGCCCGGCCTCGACGGAGCGGACCTGCTCGCGGCGCTTCGGACGGACTACACGCCCGAGCGGACGCTGGGCTACGACCGCGCCCGTGACCTGCTCTTTGCACATGACATGCGAACGGCCGGGCGCCTCCGCGACCCGTACACCGGTTTCGAACTCGCCCTGCCACCCGGCGAGGACCCCTCGACGGCGGCCTATGAGCTGGGCGTCAACACCGAGCACGTCTGGCCACAGTCCCGAGGGGCCCGCGACGAGCCGCTCCGCAGCGACCTCCATCACCTGTTTCCGGTCCGCGACGAGGTCAACTCGTCGCGCGGCAACCTGCCCTTCGGCGAGATCCCCGACGACCGCGCCGAGGCATGGGTCACGCTCGACGTGTCGCAGTCGCGGCCTCCTGCGTCGAACCGCGAGCGGTGGTCCGAGCGCGGCCTCGGCCGGTGGGAGCCGCGCGACGACAGCAAAGGCGATGTCGCGCGCGCCGTGCTGTACGTCTACACGGTCTACGGCCCCTCGGTCCAGGACGACGGCGGCGACGCCTTCTTTTCCACGATGCGCGCCGACCTGCTCGCCTGGAACCGCGCGGACCCGCCCGACGCGGCCGAGACAGCCCGCTCGTCGTGGATCGCCACGCAGCAGAGCACGCCTAACCCGTTCGTCCTGGACCCGACACTCGCCGACCGCGCCTACGGCCTCGGCGTCCCGCCCGACGCCCCTGCGAGCACCGCCCCAACGCGCCCCGAGACAGGGACGCCTGCGTCGGGGCGGGCGGACGTGTGGATCGCCGGGCTCCACTACGACAACGCCGGCGACGACCGCGGCGAAGGCGTCACGCTCGCCGGGCCACCCGGCCTGCGTCTCGACGGCTGGACGCTCGCGCTCGTCAACGGGAGCGGCGGTCGCGTCTACGACACGCTTGCGCTCACGGGCTCGCTCGACGGGTCGGGCCAGACGGCGGTCGCTGCCGAGAGCCTGCAGAACGGTCCCGACGGCGTCGCGCTCGTCGCCCCGGACGGCCGCGTCGTTGAGTTTATCTCGTACGAAGGCACGGTCCGTGCGACCGAGGGGCCGGCGGCGGGGACGACGTCCGTCGACGTCGGCGTGGCCGAGAGCGGGCGCGGGGGGCCGGGCGAGTGGATCGTCCGCGACCGCCGCGGGGGGCCGTGGCGCCTCGGCGCGCGGTAGCCGCATCCGCTGGTGCGGTCAGAGTCTTCCGGCGACGGCATACCTTCCGCGCTCCCCACGCCCGCCCCGATGGCCTCGCTTCTTTTCGCTCCCGTCGCTGCCCTCTTCGACCGAACCGAGCCGTTTCGCTCGCTTCCTGCTGCCGAGCGCGCCGCGCTGATGCAGAAGATGACCGTCGAGTTCTACGCGCCCGGCGAGGTCGTGCTGCAGCAGGGCGAGGACATCCACCGGGCCCTCTACGTCGTCACCGAAGGCGTTGTGCGCCTCTCGGACGCCGAGACGGGCCGGACGATCGACATGTGCGGCGCGGGCGCCTCGTTCGGCGCGTACGGCCTGCTGCAGGGCGGCGCCCTGCCGTACGAAGCCCGAGCCGTCGAGGAGGGCACGGCCTGCGCGCTCGTCGCTGCCGAGACGTTCAACGCGATCCGCGCGAGCAACGAGGCCTTCCAGTCCTACTTCGATGCCGAGGTCAAGCGCTTCGTGCGCCTCGGTGCCGACGACGTGGATGCCGCCGGCGCGTTCCTGCTGTTCGACACCGAACTCGGGCGTGTCCTCCGCGACCAGACGGCATCCGTCGAGGCGACCGCGACGGCCCGCGAGGCGGCACAGGCGATGGCGGCCTCGGATGCCGACGCCGTCGTCGTGTTGCAAGGCGGCGCGGCCATCGGGGTCGTCACCGAGGGCGACCTCGTCGAGCGCATCGTCGCGGCCGGTCTCGGCGCCGAGACGCCCGTGATGGCGCTCGTGGATCGCCCGCCGATCGCGCTCCGCTCCGACGAGCGCCTCTTCGACGCGATTCGGACGATGATGCGCTACCGCGTCCGCCGTCTCGTGATCGTCGACGCTCAGACCGGCGCGCTCCGCGGCCTGCTCACGTCCGACGACGTAAGCCACTTCCGCGGCCTCGACCCCGTCGCGACGACCGAGCGCCTCGAGCGGGTCGACTCGGTCGCCGAACTCGCCGCGCTCCGTCAGGACTCCAACCGTCGCCTGTACCGCCTCCACTACCAGGGCGTCGACGCCGAGGACCTCCTCGACATCGTGACCGAGGTCGACGACCAGCTCAAGCACCGCCTCATCTCGCTCGTCGAGACCGAGCTGCGCGCCGAGGCGACGGCGGCCGGCGAAACGCTCCCGCCCCTCGACGCGTGGGCGTGGCTGACGTTCGGGCCGGCGGGCCGCCGCGAGTCCGTCCTGCGGGCGTTCCAGGACAACGGCATCGTCTACGCGGACCCCGATCCGGCCGACGCCGACGCCGTCGCGTCGTACTACGAGCGCCTCGGCACGCGCGTCGTGGAGGGCCTGCGGACGTGCGGCTACGCCAGCTCCGAAAACGGCCTATCGGCGGCCATTCCAGCCTTCCGGCAGCCGCTGTCGGCCTGGAAAACGGCCTACGCGCGGTGGACGACCGCCGCCGATCCTGACGCTTCGGCTGCCGCCGGCCTCGCGTTCGACCTGCGGGCCATCTACGGAGACGACGTGCTCGCCGAGGCGCTCCGCGAGACGGTACGCGAGCACCTGCCTTCGCGCCCCCTGACGGCCGTCCTCGCCCGCGAGGCAGCGCGAACGCCCGTCCCGCTCGGCTCGTTCAATCGATTCGAGATCGACGAGATCGACGTGGCCGGGACGCGCATCGCAGGCGTGGATGTCCGGATGCGCGCCGTCGCACCGACGGTTCGCATGGCGCGGGCGCTCGCGCTCGACGCAGGCTTTCTGGGTTCGGCCAACACCTTCGAGCGCCTGCGCGCGGTCGGGGCCAGTCCGCACCCGCTCGCCGAGACGGCCCGCGCGCTCCTGCCAGCCTTGACCACGCTCGTAGACCTGCACCTGCGCCACCAGATGATGGCCGCCGAGATTGGCGCGCCGCTGACGGACCTCGTGGACCCCGAGCACTCGAACCGGAGCCAGCAGAACCTGTTGCGCGAGGCGCTCCAGACGGTCCGCAAGGCGCAGGAAGCCGTCCGGGAGTATTTCGGGGCCTGAGTCCACCGCTTCCGGATCGGGTGGCTCAATCTAGTAGGGCCCAGAAGACGCCGAAGCGGACGACGCGGATCGGGAGCGGCTCGCCCTGCACGACGGCCGCTCCGACGAACTCGCCGAGCGCGTGGTCGATCTGCAGAAACACGGTTGCGCGCCGGCTGAACGTGGCCGTCGCCTCGGCGCCGAGCACGCCGCGGGCGGGAAGGAGAGTCCCGAAATCAGCCCCTGGGTCCGGCAGGGCCAGCAGGCCCGTCCGCGGCTCGACGATGCGCCCGCGGAAAGCTGTCCACGCTCGCCCGACGAGCGCTAGGTCGAGATCGAGTACGCCGTCTCCGATGCCAGCCGCGCGGGTCCCGAGTCGGAAAGCGCCGTGGAGGCGGGGGAGGGCGTCAGCATCACGGCGGGCGAGCGGCGACGCGTCGGCGCGAATAGGGACGTGGGCGGTTGCTGCAAGGGTGGCGTAGAGGCCCCGCGCGGCTGTGCTCCGGAAGGCGAGCCGGGCGGTTGCGCCGGCCGCCATCAGCGGCGCCGCGGCCGTCTCGACCGCAAAGGCCGTGTCGCGAGAGACGAGCAGGCGAGCGTTCCACCGGATGTTTCCAAACGCTCGGAGGTCAAGCAAAAATCCGGGTCCTCCGATGCCGCCGGACAGGTCGCCAAGGAGCGCGCGCTCGGCTGCACCACTGCCCGGACGAATGGCGCCCGTCAGGCCATTCGCCTCGACGACACTCGGTGCGGCCCCCCCGAGCCGAACGCTCGCTCCAAACCGTCCGCGTGCTACCCGGACAGCAACAGCCGGCACGATGTGTCCGCCCTCGAACAGCGCCCCTCCCTCGACGACCGCTCTAAACGGCCCCAGAACGACCGAATCGCCCACTGCAGCATCGGCTCGGAGACGGAGGCCGGGGGACCCGAGCGGCCCGGCCGTTGTAGCCGGAAAGGCATCGGCAGAAAGACCGAGGCGGGCTATCCGCGATCCGCCCAACGGCTGCGCAATCCGCACCGATGCACGGCGAGCGTGGACGCGGAGGGTATCGTCAGGTCCGAGTTGTTCGTCGCTCCGGTAGACGAGGCGCTGAAGAACACCTGACAGCGTAACGGTTGTTGGCTGGGCCGTCAGGAGGGAGAGTTGCGCTGTTGTCCAGACTTCGGCTCGGATCGTGCGCCGCGTCGCTGTCGGGTCGACAACGCGCGCCGAGAGCTGGAAAATGTCGGTGGCCGTGCCGGGCACGACGCCGCGCCGGGCGCCGTCCGTGCGGTCGGTCGCGAGGACGCCCGCGTCTAGCACGAAGCTGCCCGATGCTCTTGGCCGCGTGAGGAGCGCGCGGGCAAGCACGTCTGTGTGGCGGAGCGTGGCGCCGGCGAGCGTGCCGCGCCCGGCGCGGCTCAGGACGTGTCCTGCGAGGGTCAGGCGGGCGTCGCGAGAGCCGCCGCGCAGGAAGGCGGGCGGCAGGCGCGTCTGGGCATGCGTCGCCGAAACGTTCTGGACGCCGCTTTGTCCGGCGAGGTACCGCAGTTCGGTGATCGGGCGGCCGAGTCGGAAGGTGCGCGTTTCAGCTTCGACCGCAACGGGGCGTCCGAGGCGGCTATCCGAGAGGCGGAGGGGGCCGAGCGCCGCAAGCGGGAGCAGGTCCAGGCGCGGTGCGCCCGTGATCAGATCGTCGAACGGGCGGCCGTCGAGCAGGAGGGCGGGGCGGGCCGGGTCCAGACCATCGACGGAAGCGCCTCCCGAGCGGCCCGGCGCACCGAGGGCGTAGCTGAACGCGCCCGGGAGCATGTCCAGAAAGGACTCGGCCGAGAGGGCGGACGTGACGGCAGGAACGGGCGAGACGACGCGGCCCGACGCGGCTCCAGGAACGAGAAGCGGCGGCCGGGCCGTAGAGTCCGGGACTCCCTGTGCGTGTGCGGTCCCGGCGAGCGCGGCGGCCACGAGGACGAGCGCGACGGGGCTCAGACGGCGGCGACTCGCGGCTCCTGAGAGCCGCTGCGCGGTCGGGCGCCGCACGCGGGCCACGCTAGACCCCGATGGGGAAGAGGCCGAAGAGGCGGCTCTCGATCCGGCTGACGATCTCGAACCGGTGTTCGTCCTCGTTGACGAAGTCGAGCGCGTCCGTCTCGACGATCATCTTGGGGTACGGGTAGCGCTCGATCCAGTCCTCGTAGAGCCCGTTGAGCGCTTCGAGGTAGTCCAGGCGGATCGAGGACTCGTACTCGCGGCCGCGGCTCTGGATGTGGCGCACGAGCGTCGGGACCGAGGCGCGGAGGTAGACGAGTAGGTCCGGCGGGCGGAGGTAGCCGGTCATGATCCCGAACAGGTCGACATAGTTGTCGTAGTCGCGCCCGTCCATGAGGCTCATGTCGTGGAGGTTGCGGGCGAAG
>DASVSE010000132.1:0-1988 GCA_036388235.1 Rubricoccaceae bacterium
TCCCCGACCTCCCGGGGTGCATGTCGGACGGAGCCAGCTATGTCGAGGCGGCCGCGAACGCGGGGGATGCCGCAAGAGCCTGGATTGAGACAGCACGTGAGTTGGGTCGAGACATTCCTGCTCCCACTCTGCGCCGCCCGACGTTAGCCTGACCCATGCCCGTAAAACGGAAACCGCCCGTCTCGATACAGTATCGAGACGGGCGGTGTGGGCTCTACTGGATTCGAACCAGTGACCTCGTCGATGTCAACGACGCGCTCTAACCAACTGAGCTAAGAGCCCGAACGGACGGCGGCCTGCGCCATCTGAGGGGCCGAGAACATACCGCCGCCGCCGCCGCTGGCACAACCCGCCGCCGCTGCTGCCGTGTGAAGCTCGACCAAAGGTTTCGCCCCGACCCACTGACAGGTCTGAAAGCTCCATTCATCTCCGTCCATCCTGCTCAACCGAGCCGTTCAGCCGACAGCGTGCAGCGGTACGCGAGACATAGGGTCATTCCATTCGAGGACTTGGCCCTCTGGAGGAGTCGCCCGAGACGTACCGCATCGACCGTGGCATGTGCTTTGATCACCCCCAGGCATCCTGCCGTGCTCATGCCCGATCTCCACCCCGCCCGTCTCCCGACGCCCGCTGCGTCTGTCGCCCTCCGCCGCGCCGCTGGGGCCGCGGAGGACATTGCGGGTGCGTATGCGGACACGCCTGTCGGGTTCTGGCCGCTCTCGGGCTGCGCAGCTGCTCTCGCCCTGCGGTCGGCCAGGCCACCCCGCACTGGCGGAACGTGGGTGCTCGTCACCTGCCGCCGGTCGGAGGAGCCGGGACATGCCGCGCACCTCCGCGAACGCTCACTGACGGCCGCACAGCGGTTCGCGCTCTCGCTCTGGCTCGACGGCATCGACGCCGTCTGGACCGCCGACGGCCTTCCAGATGGCGACGCCTTCCGGACGGCGGGCCTTCCCATCGGCGCCTCAGATCCGGTTGGCCTCGTGTGGGTGCCGGATGCCTGACCCGGTCTCGGCTGGTCTCAGGCGGTTTTGAGCATGCGCCCTTGGACACGTAGGTTCGCCGCTCCGTCGTGACCGTTCCGCTCGCCCACGCGCATCCGTTCGACGTCTCTCCGACCGAGGCCGTCAGCGTGCAGCGCCGCCTCGAACCGCTCGTCCAGGAAACCCCTCTCGACGCCGTGCAAACCGTCGGCGGGCTAGACGTGAGCGTGCGCGGCGACCGTGTCCGGGCCGCGGTCGTCGTGCTCGACGCCCACACGCTGGCCGTTGTGGACGAGGCGGTGTGGGAGGGACCCGTCGCGTTTCCATACGTGCCGGGGCTGCTGAGTTTCCGCGAGATCCCCGCCCTGATCCCTGCGCTCGAGCGCCTGCAGGCCCTCCCCGACGTGCTCGTGCTCGACGCGCATGGCCGCGCCCACCCGCGCCGCTTCGGGCTCGCATGCCACCTCGGCGTTCTCCTGGACCGGCCCGCGATCGGCATCGCCAAGTCGCTTTTCGTCGGGACATTCGCGGATCTCGGCGAGGACAAGGGCAGCACGGCCCCACTCGTCCACCGCGGCGAGACGGTCGGGATGGCCGTCCGCACGCGGGCACGCGTGCTGCCCGTCTTCGCGAGCGTCGGGCACCGCTGCACGCTCGCCGACGCCGTCGCGCTCACGCTCGCCACGACGGGCCGCTTCAAGATCCCGGAGCCGACCCGTCTGGCGCATGCGCTGAGCTACCGGCAAGACTCCTGACGAGCCGCGCCGAGCGGCCAGCGGATCACGTTTTCGCAAAGACCCTCCGGCGGGGCACACGGGCGCACGGTGGGCGTTTGCATGCCATTCTCCCTCTGTGAATGGACGCGACGACTTCTACCGGCACCCACAGCCCCCTTGGCGCGGGCGTCCCCGACGCCTTTGAGCACCCGCGCGGGCTCTTCTGCAACCGGACCCTCAACCTCCGCAACATCGGGGCGATCGGGTACGACATGGACTACACGCTCGT
>DASVSE010000133.1:0-3768 GCA_036388235.1 Rubricoccaceae bacterium
GACCCGGGGGCCGGCATCGACAAGGCCGCGGCCCGACTTGTTGAGCCGGCCGGCCGCCCGGAGGTCGCTCAGGACCGCGTCGAGGACGCCGTTGACGAAGCCGGCGCTGTTGTCCGACCCGAAGGCACGCGCGACCTCGACGGCTTCGTTGAGCGTCACCTTCGGCGGGATGTCCTCGAAGTAGAGAAACTCCGCGATGGCGATCCACAGCACCAAGCGGTCCGTGAGCGCCAGCCGCGAGAGCTCCCAGTTCTGGAGGTGCCGCTCGACGAGCGTGTCGGCCTCGGTCCGCGCGTCGGCGGCGCGAAGGAACAGTTTGCGGGCGAAGTCGCTGTAGGTCCGCTCGTCCTCGAAAGCGGGCGTGATGACCGTTTTGAGGACGTGCTCGGCGTCGTCGCCGCTGAGCTCGAAGGCGTAGAGCGCCTGGAGGACGCGCTCGCGCACCTGGCGGCGCTTGCTCGGTCGGGGCGGCTGGGACGGCACGGAGGGGTCAGAGAGCGGGGGCCGGCGAAGATAGCCGGAGGCCTGCCGCGGGCAGGGTCAAGAGCAGGAGAAGCGGACCGGCCCCGATGCGCTCGCGGGGTTAGACCGGAAGCCGCGGTGAGTCTTGGCGTGTGACACCCGACGCGCTCCAATGCCCCTCACACCACCGCCCGCCCCGCTTCGCCTCGCGTCCCGCCCGCTGCTCGTTGCGGCCATCGCGGTCGCGCTCGGCATCGGTATCGCCCAGGCGATCCCGGGCGTCTCGGCGGGCGCTTTCCTCGCCGTCGTGGTCGGGGGCGCGATTGCGGCAGGCGTGTACGCCGTTCGGTCACGCGAGCGGATGGTGACGCTTCACGCGCTAACAGTCGCGGCCGTTACCGTTGGCGGCGTGGCGGGGCTCGGGGCGGCACGGACAGCCGCCTTCCTCACGGCAGCGCGGGACAGCCTCGGCGAGGCGGCTGCGGTCGCCTCGCTGGCGTCCGATGCCATTCGCGGACGCGAGACCGATGCGTCCGCACCGATGACGGTCTGGGCGCGCGTCGCGAGCGTCCCCGTCGCGTCCGAGTGGAGCGTCCGGTTTATGGCGGACGCGGACTCGGCCCGGCGCGAAGGTGCGGCCGGGCGCGTCTCGGGACTGGTGCAGGTCGCGCTTGCGCTCCCACAGGCCCCGGCCTGGGGCGGCCCCGCGCCGGCTGCGCCGGTCTATCCGGCCCTTCGCATCGGCGACCGCGTGCGCCTGAGGGGCCGTCTCGCCGCCCTCGCGCCGCGCCGCAACCCGGCCGACTTCGACTACGGCGCGCACCTCGCCCGGCAGGGCGTCGTGGCACGACTGACGGTCGAGTCCGAAGACGCCGCGGTCTTTCTCGCTCCCGCGACGGGCTGGGCCGACCGCTTCACGTTTACGGTTCAGCGGCATGTCCGCCGGGCCGTCGCCCGCCACATCCCAACGCCCGAGGCGCGGGCCGTTGCACTTGCGCTCATCGTCGCCGACTGGAGCGGGCTCGACGAGTCGACTGTCGAGGCGTTCCGTGAGACGGGCCTGATGCACCTGCTCTCCGTCTCGGGCCTCCACCTCGTCTTTGTCGGCCTCGCGCTCTACGGGCTGCTCGGGCCCCTTCTACGGCGGGTCCGCGTGCCCCGCCGCACGGCCGAGTGGACCCGGACGGCCGTGACGCTTGCCGTCATGCTCGGCTACGTCGTCGTGGCCGGGGCCGGCGCGCCGGTCGTGCGGGCGTTCGTGATGGCCGGCGCCCTCGTCGTCGGGCGGGCGATGGAGCGGCGCGTGGACGCGCTCAACAGCCTCGGCCTCGCCGCTGTCGGGCTGCTCCTGTGGCGCCCGACGGCGCTGTTCGACGTCGGCTTCCAATTGTCGTTCGCGGCCGTTGCGGCGCTCATCGCGTGCACGCCGGCCGTCCTGTCATGGCTGCCCACGGCGTGGACACGTGGCTCGGTGCGGCAGGCTCTGTCGCAGTCTCTCATCGCCTCGGCCATCGCCACACTCGCGACGGGCCCGATCCTGCTCGCCGCCTTCGGGCGGCTGCCGCTCTCGGGCATCCTGCTCAACGTGCCTGCGATCCCGCTCACGTCGGCCGCGCTCGGGACGAGCCTCGGCACGGCCGCGTGCGCCGGCTGGTGGCCAGCCGCGTCCGACGCCTTCGGCGCTGCGACGGCCGTCCTCGTTCGCGGATTGCTTTCCATCAGTCAGTTCGGGGCCGAACGGATGGGCGGGCTGACCGTCGAGCGGTTCGTGACGAGCCCGTTCACACTCGCCGCGCTCGGCTGCGCGGTGCTGATGCTCGCCTTCGCCTCACGCCCCACGGCCCTCCGCCGCCTCGCCCTCGCCGCCATCGCCTTCATCGCGATCGGCTCGTGGACGACGGTCTGGTCCGGCAACGCGCGCCCGCACCTCGACGCCGTCTTTCTCGATGTTGGGCAGGGCGATGCATGCCTGCTGACCCTTCCCAACGGGCGGACGCTACTCATCGATGCCGGCGAGCGAACAGACACGCGCGACGAGGGAACGCGGACCGTCGTGCCGCACCTTGCGCAGGTTGGCGTCCGCCGCTTGGATGCGGTTGTTGCAACACACCCACACGCGGACCACATCGGCGGCATCGACGCGGTCCTGCAGGCCGTCCCGGTCGGGATGCTGGTTCACAACGGGCAGAGCGAGGGCTCCGAGGTGTGGACGGGCACGCTGCGCCTCGCCGATTCACTCGGTGTTGCGACGCAAACGGCTGCGTCTGGGGACGAGCTCCGCCTCGATCCCACCGTGCGCATCCGCGTGCTCGGCCCGTCGCGGGCCCTCTCCGTGGCGGGCGAGGCCAACGAGGCGTCCGTCGTGATCCTCGTCGAGTATGGCCGCACACGCTGGCTCTTTGCGGGCGACGCAGAGACAGCCGCCGAGGCGCAGCTCGTCGCCCGCTACGCTCACCTCCTCCGCGCCGACGTGGTCAAGGTTGGGCACCACGGCTCGCGAACGAGCTCGTCCATCCCGTTCGTCGCCGCCGCCTCGGGTGTGCGTCCGGGCGCGAGCCTCGTCTCGGCCCGAACAGCAGGTGCCGCACCTCGATACGCCGTGGTCTCGGTATCCCGGAGAAACCGCCATGGCCTGCCCGACGAGGAGCCCGTGACGCGGTGGCTCGCCGCTGGAGCCGACGTCGTGCAGACAGCCGACGCCGGGGCGGTTTGGTTACGCTCGGACGGCCATCGGGTAGAACGGGTCGACTGGCGGTAGACAGGGCGTGATCAGACCAATCAACCTGGTCTATACCAGTTGGATCCCAAGCGGTCTACCGCGGTCTAGCCGTCAGAGGCTTCCAGGGCGGGTTCTCCACGCCTCTCTCTTCTTCTCTTTAATAAGTAAGGAAAGAAGAGGTAGTAGTAGAGCGTGTGGACATGGGGACAACCCGAGTTGCCCCCGGGCAACCGCCCCGCCGTGGACAACCCACCCCTCTGTCCACGTGCGCGTCCACATTGGGGCCGGCGTCCGATGTCGCGACAGCCTGTGTGCGGAGTGTTACCGGTCGCGTTGTCCACGTGTCCACACCTGTCCACACCCGTGCCCCTTCCCTAGCCCATGCAGGCGTGCACACTGGTGGCGTGTGGGCAACCCGGGTGCAGCCCGGGGAGTCGAGAGGCTTGACTCGGAGGCCTTCCGAGGCACCCCATCGCGTTTCCACACAGGCCCCCGCGATGGGCCCGGTTGTCCACACCGTTCTCCACGGTGTGGATGGCCTTTTTTCGCGCTCTACAACGCCTCGGGGATGCGCGACCAGGCTCTGA
>DASVSE010000134.1:0-3061 GCA_036388235.1 Rubricoccaceae bacterium
CGACAGCGGGGGCGTCCTCGGGTACGGCGCCGCCTCGGCGCTTCGCGTGTTGCTCGACCCGGCCGCCGAGGCGGCGGATCCGTTCGGCGCGACGCGCACGCCCGGGCCGGACGTGCGCGCGGTCGTCGAAGCGGTCACGCAGGAGCACGGGGTCTAGCCTGTCCGAGCGAGGGCGTGCTAGAGTGCCCCGCGGAGCTTTTCAGCCGTCACGACGCGGCCGATAGCCAGCGCGAAGGCGGCCTCGCGCATCGTGCAATCCAGCTCTTTCTGCTTCGCGGCCACGTCGGCGTACGCCTTCAGCAGGATCCGTTCGAGGCGCTCGTTCACGTCAGCCTCGCTCCAGCGGTACTGCTGGAAGTTCTGCGACCACTCGAAGTACGACACGATCACGCCGCCCGCGTTGGCGAGAATGTCCGGCACAACAAAGACGCCCATGTCGGCGAGCGCCTGGTCGGCCTGCGGCGTCACGGGCAGGTTGGCGCCCTCAACGACAAGCTTTGCCCTCACCGAGGCAACGTTGCCATCGTGGATCGCGGACTCGATGGCGCACGGTGCGAGCACGTCACAGTCGAGTCCCATAAAATCAGCGTGGCTCACGCGCTCCCCGCCAGCGTAGCCTGCGAGCGTCCCGTCGCCGCCTTCGCGCGCGAGGTACGCGACCGCGTCATCGAGGTCGAGGCCATCGGCGCGGTGGACACCGCCCGAGACGTCCGACACGGCAACGACGGTGCACCCGGCCTCCTTGAACAGGAGCGCGGCGTTGAGGCCGACATTGCCGAACCCCTGCACGACGACGCGGAGGTCGCGGGGAGCCTTGCCAATCAGGTCGCGTGCGGCCGCGAGAGCGGTGATGACAACGCCCCGCCCGGTCGCCTGCTCGCGGCCGGGAGACCCGCCGAGTTCGAGCGGCTTGCCTGTAACCACGGCCGGGTTGTAGCCGTGTTGCCGCCCGTACTGGTCTACAATCCACGCCATCGTCTGTGCGTTCGTGCCCATGTCCGGAGCCGGCACGTCGCGGTTGGGACCAAGGATGAGGTGGATGCGCGAGATGTAGCGTCGCGTGACGTGCTCCAACTCCAGCTGCGTCAGCGTCCGCGGGTCTACGTTGACCCCGCCCTTGCCGCCGCCGAACGGGATGTCAACGAGCGCCGTTTTGTACGTCATCGTCTCGGCGAGGGCCCGCACCTCCTGCTCGTCTACGAGCGGCGAGAAGCGGATACCGCCTTTGAACGGCCCACGGGCACCGTTGTGCTGCACGCGGAACCCCTCAAACAGTTCGAGCGAGCCGTCCTCGCGGTACAGTGGAACCGTGACCTTCATCTCGCGGAACGGAGTCCGGATGAGCGTGCACCACTCGCTGCTGAGGCCGAGCAGGCGCGCGGCGCGGTCGAAGTTGCCGGTCGCGATCTCGTACGCCCCAACGCGGGGCGCCTCGGGAACAGCGGTTGTTGGGGCAGAGGAGGCGTCGGGCACGGACGGGGGGAGTGGGTGAGGAGGCTGGAAGCGCTTTCGGCAGACCGGTACCCGCGCGCCCCCCGAAGGGTCCCCGTAGCCGTCTGGTGGCTGCGCAGTCGATGGGAATGGACGGATGGAGGGACCGGGGTATGTTCAAATCCACCCCTCAACCAGTTCAATGCGTCTGCTCGTGCTTGCCGCTGTCCTGCTCTCAGGCTGCGCCTCTATTCCCACGGTCGGCACCGTGGACCTTGTCGACGCGCCGGAGACGCCGCCGGGGCGGACGCTTCTCGTCGTCCCGCTGCCGTCATTGTTCGGCCAGGTCGCGGCGCCATCGACGTTTACGATGCAGGGTGGCACACTTCAGCGCGTACAGGGCATGGTGCCAGACACCCTCCGCATCCGCGAGTTCGTCCCGCTCGACAGCACGGGCGCCGCGTCGTACACAGTCGTTCCCGTCGACGTGCTCGTCGGGGCGCTGCAGCGAACGGGAAGCTGGGCCGACGTCCGCGTCGGGGCGCTGCCCGCCGGGGTCACGTTGGCCGAGGAGATGTACAGGGTGCGAATGTCGCAGGGCCTCAACACACAGCCCATGACGGTCCGCGCCGCGCTCTCCGCGCCGCCCGCCGGCAGCGTGGATGCGTTCGGGCCGGGCGTCGACTACGTCCTGCTCGTCCGCAACGCCGGGATGGGCTTTCTGCCCAAAGAGCGCCTTCAGCCGATGTTGTCGGCCGGTCCCGGTCCCGGCATGATGATTCCCGGAGCCGCCGGGGACGATGTGGTCGTGATCCGGGCCGACCTTGTCCTGTGGAACGATGCGACTGGAACCGTCGTGTCGTTCGGGCAGGCGTCCGGCGAAGCGCCGATCCGGTCGCGCGTGTTCTCGTCGGCCGAGGCGCGGTCGCCGCGGGGCTTGCTGCGCGAGAGCCGCGAGCGGTTTCTCACGGCCGCGGCCGAGGCCCTCCCGCCGCTTGGCCTCGACGACTAGGGCACCGGCTACGACGCGTTCACGATCACAACCGGGCACGGCGCGCCGCGGAGAATGTGCTCCACGCGCGGGCCGAGAAAGAGGCGGTCGGGCCCGGGCTTGACGTCCGTGCCCATCACAATGAGGTCGTAGTCGCCCGTGCGCGCCATCTCGATGATGACCGCCTCGGGCGTGCCCTCGGCGACGAGCGCGGTCGCCGCCGCTCCCGCCGCCCGGCCCCGCTCGGCGAGCGCCTCGGCGATCTGCCGCCGGGCGTCGTCGGCCCGCTCCGTGGCGACCATTGCGGGTTCTGGCGCGTCCGGAAGGTCTGTCGGCATGGAGTCGGCGTCGCGGCCCAGGAGGCGGGCAAGTTGCCGACGCAGCCTTCCTGGCGGGGGCGCGGGGGGCTGGTCCGCAATGGAGGCACCATCGCTGGAGACGACGGTCAGCACCGTCACCTCCTCGCCCGGCTCGGTCGCGAGCGTAAAGGCAACCTCGGCGGCATGGCGCGCCGCAGCGGAGCCGTTGGTGGGAACGAGAATGCGGCGAGGCGGCCACGGGCGCTCGCCTCCCGACTGCACGATGACGGTCGGGCAGGGTGCGAGGCGGATGAGATCGTCCATGACCGCGCTGAACAGC
>DASVSE010000135.1:0-6397 GCA_036388235.1 Rubricoccaceae bacterium
CCTCGGCGCCCGGACGCTCCTCGTCACGACGCGGCTCGACACGCTCGGCGCGATGTCCTGCAACCCCGCCATCGGCGGCGTCGGCAAGGGCCAGCTCGTGCGCGAGGTCGACGCGCTCGGCGGCCTGATGGGGCTGGCCGCCGACGCGACCGGCATCCAGTTCCGGATGCTCAACACGAGCCGCGGCGCGGCCGTGCGCAGCCCGCGCTGCCAATCGGACCGGATGGCGTACGCGGCGGCGGTCCGCGAGCTGCTCGAACAGACGCCCGGCCTGTTCTTCCGCCAGGACTCGGTCGTGGACCTGATGGTCGAGACCGAGCGCGGCGAGACCCGAATCGCGGGCGTCGTGACACAGACCGGGCTGGAGATCCGCGCCCGAGCCGTCGTGCTGACAAACGGGACATTCCTCAACGGCCAGATCCACGTCGGCCGCCAGACGACGGGCGGCGGGCGCGCGGGCGAGGCGGCAGCCATTGGCGTCACCGCGGCCCTCCACCGCCTCGGATTCGAAACGGGCCGCCTGAAGACGGGCACGCCCCCACGCATCGACGGCCGGACGGTCGACTATGCCGCCTGCACCGAGCAGCCCGGCGACGCGGCTCCGCGGCCGTTCTCGTTTCTCACGGACGCCCTCCCGGCCGACCAGCGCTCGTGCTGGCTCACGGCCACGACGCCGGCCGTCCACGACGCGCTCCGGGCCGGCTTTGCGGACTCGCCGATGTTCGCCGGCCGCATCGAGGGCAAAGGCCCGCGCTACTGCCCGTCCGTCGAGGACAAGATCGACCGCTTCGCAGACAAGGCGTCGCACCCGATCTTTCTCGAACCCGAGGGCCGCACGACGACGGAGATGTACGTCAACGGCTTCTCGACAAGTCTGCCCGAGGCGGTCCAGACGGCCGCGCTCCGCCTCATCCCGGGCCTGGAGCGCGCGCACGTGCTGCGGCCGGGCTACGCGATCGAGTACGACTACGTCCCCCCGCACCAGGTCCGGACGACCCTCGAAGCGCATACGGTTGCCGGCCTGTTTCTCGCCGGCCAGATCAACGGCACGACGGGCTACGAGGAGGCCGCGGCGCAGGGCCTGCTCGCAGGCGTCAACGCCGCCCGCGCGGCGGGCGGGCAGGAGGGCGTGACGCTCGGGCGCGACCAGGCGTACCTCGGCGTCCTGGTCGACGACCTCGTCGGGAAGGGCACGGACGAGCCGTACCGCATGTTCACGTCCCGTGCCGAGCACCGCCTGCTGCTGCGCCACGACACCGCGGACCGCCGCCTGACGCGTCTCGGCCACGCGTGGGGCCTCGCCTCGGCCGAGCGCCTCGCCCGCCTCGACGCCCGCGAGGCCGCCATCGCGCACACGCTCGCCGGTCTCCGCACGACGGCCGTCGCTCCTGACGCAGTCAACTCTTACCTCGACCGCATCGGGACGAGCCCGGTCGAGCGGCCCGTCCGCCTCGCGGACCTCGCGCTCCGCCCCGAGGTCGTGCTGCCGGATCTGCTCGCCCACACCGGGCACGCGGACCTCGTCGCGCCCTCGCCGGGGATGGACGGGACCGCCGAGACGGTCGCGGTCGAGCTGCGCTACGCGGGCTACGTCGAGCGCGAGACGGCCCTTGCCGAGCAGATGACCCGTCTCGACCGTGTGCGCGTGCCCGACGACTTCGACTTCGCGGGCGTGCGTCAGATCACGCACGAGGCCCGCGAGCGCCTCGCCAAAGTGCGCCCGTCGACGCTCGGGCAGGCTGGCCGCCTCGCCGGCGTCTCGCCCGCCGATCTTCAGGCGCTCCTCGTCCTCGTCCGCCGCGACGCTGCGGCGGGCGTGGCTTAGCGCATCCAACCCGACCTGCGCCCGCCTTTCCTTCGGCTCCATGCCCGATCCGATCTCCGCTCTCTCGGACTCCCAGCGTGAGACGCTCCGTGCTTACGGGGCCGAGCTCGCGCGCGTCAACCGGGCGTACAACCTCGTCGCGCCGAGCACGGTCCGCGACATTCCCGAGCGCCACGTCCGCCACAGCCTCGCCCTCGCCGTCCGCGCGTTTCCCGCTGGGGCCGTCGTCGTGGACTGGGGCTCGGGCGGCGGGTTGCCGGCCGTCCCGCTCGCGGTCGCCTTCCCCGAGGCCCGCTTTGTCGCCGTGGACGCCGTCGGCAAAAAGACCGAGGCGGTCCGGCTGTTCGCGCGTCGCCTCGGGCTGGGCAACCTCAGCGTCTGGAACGGGCGCGCCGAGGCCTACGCCGGCCCGCCGCCGACGCACGCCGTCTCGCGCGCGACCGCCCCGCTGCTCGACCTCTGGCGGTGGTTCGAAGCCGTCCGCGTGCCGTTTGAGGGGCCGCTGCCCGAGGGCGCGTGGCCGCCGGGCCTCGCCTGCCTCAAAGGCGGCGACCTCCGCGACGAGACCGCCGCGCTCCTCGCCGCCTTTCCCGACGTGGCCGTCGAGACGACGGGCCTCGGCGAGATTCTTGGCGCGGCTTACGCCGACAAGGCACTCGTGTCGGTCGTCTAGCGCCCGAACTGGTAGACCAGCGCCGCCGTCGCGACGCTGGACCGAACGGCACCTCCGCCCGCGATCAGGTCCCGCGAGATGATGTCGTGGGCGCTGAGCGCGTAGCGGAGGTCGAGCCCGGTGCGGCCCCGCCGGGCCGTCACGCCGCCCGCCGCCGCGATGGCCGACAGGTCCAGCACGTTGGACGAGTTCTCAAACGTCTGCCCGTCTGACCGGTCCACGCTCCGCTCGCGAACCTTGAGCGTCACCGTCGGGCCGGCGTACGCGCCGAGCGACAGGCCGGCCGCCGGCGCCTCGAACGCGACGAAGGCACCGAGGCCGAGGTACTCCGCTTGGAGCGCACCGCCATCGCTCTCGACCACGTTCTCAGTCCCGTCCTCAAGCGTGTACGTGGTCGTTGACGGCCGGACCCCGACGCCTTCGGAGCTAAAGAGCGCCTCGGGCCGCAACGACAGCCCACCGCGTAGCGGAAGGGTCGCGTAGACCGACACGGCCGCTCCGGCGCGACCGGTCCCGTCTCGGTACAACTGGGGCGTGAGCGTCGCCGCGTTGACGCCGGCGCGGACGCTGAACGCGGGCTGGGCAGCCGCCGGGAGAGCGGCGACGAGACTCAGAGCGAGGAGAAGGCGCATCGGGCCGTACCGTGAAAGAATGCTCAACCTACGCGCACAACCGCCGGGTGCCTATAACGAGACGCGCCCGCCGGCACAGGGCCAGCGGGCGCGCAGAGGCAGGCGGATGCCGCTTAGAACGAGTAGTTCGCCGTCAGCGAGAACACGCGATTGCGGACGTTGGCGTCCGGCTCGTCGGCCTGGCCCTCGGTGTCGTCGATCGTCGTGAGGCCCTGCGTGAAGCGGGCGCCGACGCCGAACGGACCCGCGCCGACCGTGAGGCCGACGGCCCCGCCGAAGTCGTAGTCGCGGATGCCGTCGTCCTCGTTCTCCTCGTCGTCGAAGGAGTCGCAGAGGTCCTCAATGTCGCCTTCACCGTCGCAGCTCGTGCCCGTGCTGACCTTGTAGGCCAGCGTCGGACCGGCCTCGATGCCGATGCCGAGGCCGTTCTGGCCGATCGGGAAGCGGTAGCTCAGCAGGAGGGGCACCTCGACGTAGTCGATCTGCTGCGTCACCGTGAAGTCGAGGTCCTCGCTCTCAGGCGAGAGGGTGAACCCCTTCTGGGAAAAGAGGACTTCGGGGTGGAACGAAAGCTGCGGCGTCAGTGCGACGTCTGCAAAGACGCCGGCGACGAGCCCGAGGCGCGGCTTCAGTTCCAAGCCGGCCTGCTCGAAGTCTGCCTCAACGTCGTCGTCGAGCGTGACGTTGGCGACGTTGAGGCCCGCTTTGATGCCGAACGTGGTCTGGGCCTGCGCAAGCGGTGCGGCAGCCAGCAAGAGAGCAGGTAGAAAGAGTCGACGCATGGGTCCGGGAGATGGAGAAAACGCCTCGCAGCATCCTGCTGCGACTGGCGTGCCTGAGTATCGTACTGGAGGGCGTAATGGTTTACGCCGCCGTAGAAAAAGGCGCCCGCCGGCACAGGGCCAGCGGGCGCGCCACATTCCGAGAGACGACCTAGCGGCCGAAGGTGTAGGTACCGGCAATCGTAAAGACGCCGTTGCGGACGTCGGCGTCCTCGTTGGCGTCGATCGCGTTGACCAGGCCGAGGGTGTAGCGCCCGTCCACGCCGAACGGACCGGCCCCGACCGTGACGCCGAACGCGGCGCCGACGTCCAGGTCGTTGAACACGTCGGATTCAATCGAGCCTGAGCTGCCGCCGACGCTGAAGTCGACGCTCTCGCGCACCTTGATGCCAAGCGCCGGGCCCGCGTACCCACCGACCATCAGGCCGGAGTCGGTCACGGGCGTCGCAATGCCGAGCAGAAGTGGGACCTCGACGTAGTCGACGGCGATCGTGGCGTCGCCGCCGTTGCCGTCCTCGCCGGTGACGCCCTTCATGCTGTACGACACCTCGGGCTGCACGTACAGGCCCGACGCGCCGACGGGGACCCGGGCAAAGAGGCCGCCGGCGAAGCCGAGGCGCGGGTCCGTGTTGTCGGGCGCGTCGTCGCCAGAGAAGTCCGATACGTTGAGGCCGGCCCGAAGGCCGAACGCCGTCTGCGCGTCGGCGGCTGGCGCGAGTGCTGGGAGGGCAACGAAAGCCGTCGCGGCCAGCAGAAGTGTACGGGGGGACATGGAATCGGGAGGTTGATGGGACCGCATGAGACGCGGCTGAGTCACCCGCTCCAACCTTTGTGCCGGAGGGCAGCGTTCCCGGAAAATCGACGGAGAGACGTCTTTTCGAGGGCGCTGCACGAACGCCGACCGTCGTCGCGCGTTGACAGATCTGTGTCACCCGCCCCTCATCCGGGCGGGTCTGTCCGCTCCGGCGGACGCCCGCGTTCTCCCCGTCGCCCACCCGCTTCATGGCCCGCTCGGACCGCTCGCTCAACAAGACCGAACGCCTCTTCGCGCTCGTGCTCCTGCTCCAGAACAGGCCGAACCTCACGAGCCGCGACCTCGCGGAGCACTTTGCCGTGAGCCGCCGCACCATCTTCCGCGACCTCCGCACGCTCGGCGAGTCCGGCGTGCCGCTGACGTACGCCGAGGACGGCGGCTACGAGATTCTCGACGGCTACCAGCTGCCGCCGCTGATGCTGTCGGCGCGCGAAGCCGCGACGCTCCTCGTCGGCGCCGAGTTCACCAAGCTCCAGCCCGACGCCTCGCTGCGAACCGACGCCGACGCCGTCTCGATGAAGATCCGCTCGGTCCTCCCCGAATCCGTCCGCGGCTACATCGACAGCCTCCAGGAGCGGACCGTCCTCAGCCCGTTTCACGAGACGCAGGGACGGGCCGGCGCGACGGGCGACGAGCAGGGCCTGTGGTTCGAGCTGTCCGAGGCCACGGCCCGCCAGCGCGTCGTCAAGATGACGTACTACGTGGCCAGTCGCGACGAAGAGACGGTCCGCGAGGTGGACCCGCTCGGACTCGTCTACTACGCGGACCACTGGAACCTCATCGGCTATGACCACCTCCGCGGCGAGGTCCGCAACTTCCGGCTGGACCAGATCCGCAAGCTCCGCACGCGCTTCGACACGTTCGAGCGGCCGGCCGGCTTCGACCTGCGCGAGTTTCTGCGCGAGCGCGGCGAGAGCCCCCGCAACGTCCGCATGACGGTCCGCTTCGAGGACCGCGCGTGGCGCTGGGCCCGCCCCCAGATGCCCGCCGACGTGGAGCAGGAGATCCCCGACGGGCCGGGGCGGACGCGCGTCACGTTCGAGTTCGAGAACGTCGACTACGTCGCGCGGTGGCTGCTGCGCTACGGGACCGACGCCGAGGTCGTCGAGCCGGACGCGCTCCGCGAGGCCGTCGTCCGGCAGGCCCGCGCCATCGCCGATCAGTACGTGACGGCCGACGTCTAGGACGCTGCGCGGGCATAGCTTGGCCCGCGCCCACCGCACCGCCTCTGATGCTGACCTCGCCCAGCGTACTCGTCGCTGTCCTGCTGAGCCTCGTCGCGGCGGGCGGTTGTCAGCCGAGCGCCGCCGAGCCAGAGCGACCTGCCGAGGCACCCGTCGTGATCGGGGACGGACTCGATCTCCGCCCGACGCCCGGCGAGCGCCCGCCCGCGCCGCCACTCCCAGCGGGCTTCTCGTACCTCCGGGACGCCGCGCCGGAGATCGGGCAGGAGATGCGCTACGCGACGGCCTTCAACTTCGCCGGCGAGCCCATCGACGGCTACCGCGCCCCGACGTGCATTCTCACGACCGAGGCGGCCCGCGCGCTCGCCCGCGTCGACGCGGACCTCGCCGCGCAGGGCCTGGGGCTCAAGGTTTACGACTGCTACCGGCCCCAGGCCGCCGTGGACCACTTTGTCCGCTGGGCGCGCTCCGGGCAGGAGACCATGAA
>DASVSE010000136.1:0-3579 GCA_036388235.1 Rubricoccaceae bacterium
ACTTTCTGGAACACATGGTGTTCAAGGGGACCGCGCGCCGACCGGGTCACCTCATCAACCAGCGCATGGAGGCCGTCGGGGGCTACCTCAACGCGTTCACGTCCAAGGAGCACACGTGCTTCTACGCGAAGGGCCTCGCCGAGCATGCCACGCGCGCCCTCGACACCGTCCTCGATCTCGTGACCGCCCCGACGCTCCCCGAGCGCGAGATCGAGAAGGAGAAGGACGTCGTGGTCGAGGAAATCAAGATGTACGAGGACGCGCCGGACGACCAGATCTTCGATCTCGTAGAGGCGGCCGTCTACCCCGGGCACGCCCTCGGCCGGCCCGTCATCGGGACGCCCGAGACGGTCCGCTCGTTCACGCGCGACGTCCTCGACGCCTACCTCGGGCGCCATTACACGCCCGACCGCTTGGTCATCGCCGCAGCCGGCAACGTGCGCCACAGCCAGATCGTCCGCGCGGCCGAGCGGCTGCTCGCCGGCTTCGACCGCGCTCCGGGCCCTGTCTCGCGCACCGCTCCGACGGCCTACACGCCGCAGACCGTCACGCTGCACCGCCCGACGACGCAGCAGGCGCATCTCGTCGTCTCCGCTCCGGGCCTCGGCGCGCACGACGAGCGTCGAACGGCCCTCTCGGTCCTCAACACCGTCCTGGGCGGCGGCATGTCGAGCCGGCTCAACCAGAACGTCCGCGAGAAGTACGGCTGGTGCTACTCCGTGTACTCGTTCGCCAACGTCAACGCCGATTCGGGCGACGTCGGGGCGTACATCGGGACCGACCCGTCGCGCGTCGACCGCAGCCGGGCGCTCATCGTCCGCGAGATGCAGAAGCTGGCCGAGAGCGTCGTCTCGCCGCGGATGCTGGACCGCGCGCGGCAGCAGCTCAAGGGCTCGATCGTCCTCGGGCTCGAGTCGACGTCGAGCCGCATGCAGCGCCTCGGCCGCATCGAGCTGACGTATGGCCGCGAGATTCCCATCGCCGAGGTCGTCGACGAGATCGACGCCGTCACGGCAGAGCACGTCCGCGAGGTGGCGGAGCGCCTCTTCGCCGAGGACCGCCTCTCGACCATCGCCATCCTGCCTGACGAGGGGAGCGCAGACTAGGACCGGCGCGCCGAACCTCCGGGGGACCACCTGCGTCCCTGCCTTGTCCGTTTTCTCTGTCTCCCGTCTCCTCATGTCGTTTCCCTTCTCGGGCCGCAAGGTCCTCGTTACCGGCGGCGCCGGCTTTATCGGGTCCCACGTCGCCGAGGCGCTTCTCGCCGAAGGCTGCACGGTCCACATCATGGACGACCTCTCCGGCGGCGTCCGCGAGAACATCCCCGAGGGCGCCGTCCTGCACGCACTCGACATCCGCAGCCCCGAAGCTGCCGATCTCATCCGGAGCGAGCGCTACGCCGCGCTGTGCCACCTCGCCGCCCAGATGGACGTCCGCCGCTCGGTCGCGGACCCCGCCTTCGACGCGTCCGTGAACGTACTCGGGCTGCTCAACCTCATGGAGGCCGGCCGCGAGGCGGGCCTGGAGCGCGTCGCCTTCGCCTCGACCGGGGGCGCGATCTACGGCGAGCCTGACCCGGCCGTCAACGGCGGCGGGCCGCAGCCCGAGACGCATCCGACGCTGCCGCTCTCGCCCTACGGCATCACGAAGCTCGTCTCGGAGCATTACCTCCGGTTCTACGAGCGCCAGCACGGCATCGCCTACGCCGCGCTCCGCTTCGGCAACGTGTACGGCCCGCGCCAGAACCCGCACGGCGAGGCGGGCGTGGTCGCCATCTTCGCGCAGCGCCTGCTCCGCGGCGAGCCGGTCCGCGTCAACGGCGCCGGCACGCAGACGCGCGACTATGTCTACGTCGGCGACGTCGTCCGGGCGTTCGTCGCCGCGCTCGCCTCGGACGTCTCGGGCATTTTCAACGTCGGCACGGGCGTCGAGACGGATGTAAACACGCTCTTCGACACGATCAACGCGCACACGGGCGCTGGGCGCGAGCGCGAGCACGGCCCGGCCGCCCCAGGCGAGCAGATGCGCTCGGTCCTTGACACGACGCTGATCCGCGAGACGCTCGGGTGGGCGCCCGAGGTCGACGTCCAGACGGGCCTCCGGCAGACGGTCGACTGGTTCAAATCGCGCGAGCCCGCACAAGGCACGCCCGCCGCATGACGGCCGACTTTCGCGTCTCGCTCGACCAGTTTGAAGGTCCGCTCGACCTGCTGCTGTTCTTCGTACGCCGCGACGAGCTGGACATCCACGACATCCCGATCGCGCGGATTGCGGACGAGTACCTCGCCGCGGTTCGCGCGATCGACGCGCTCGCACTCGATCTCGACGCGGCGGCGGACTTTCTGTACACCGCCGCGCTCCTGCTTCAGATCAAGACGCGGATGCTGATGCCGCGCCCCGAAACCGACGCTGACGGGGAGCCGGTCGACCCGCGGCGCGAGCTCGTGGACCGCCTGTTGGAGTACGTGCGCTACAAAGAGGCAGCCGCCGAACTCGCGGTCCGCTTCGAGGCGCGGCAGCGCCTCTTTCCCCGCGGGCAGGCGGCCGACGAGCGCGAGCGCTACACCGAGCCCGTCGAGACGACGATTCGAGTAACACTCTTCGATTTGGTCTCGGCTCTGTCGGCGACGCTCGCACGCGCGGCTGCGGCCGAGCCCGACCGCCACACGGTCGAGCGCGAGGCCTACGCCCTCGACGTGCAGCGCGCGTACGTTTTGAGTCGTCTCGCCGCGGGCGCGTGCTCGTTCGCGCGCCTCGTCGCCGGAGAGGGGCGGGCGTTCGTCATCACGACCTTCCTGGCCGTCCTCGACCTCGCGCAGCGTCAGGCCGTCCGCGTCGTCTTCGGCACGGACCCCGACGACTTCGCCCTCGCCCTCGCCGAGCCCGCATGACGCCCGACCGAAGCCCGCTCGAACGACTCGACTTCGCGGTCGAAGCCCTCGTCTTCGCCTCGGACGCGCCCCTCCGCGCAGAGGATGTCGCTCGGGCCGTCGGTGAGGTCACGGGTGCGGACGTCGCCCCGGAGGGCGTCGCGGCGAGCGTCGAGCGCCTAAACGCCGAGTACGACGGGACCGACCGCGCCTTCCGGATCGTCGCCTTCGGCGGCGGCTACCGCATGGCGACCGTCGAGGCGGCGGCGCCGTTTCTCCGCGTCCTGTTCGCGCAGACCGACGAGCGGCGCCTCTCGCGGAGCCTCCTCGAAACGCTCGCCGTCGTCGCGTACAAGCAGCCCGTCACCAAGCCCGAGGTCGACCACGTGCGCGGCGTCGGGTCGGACTACGCCCTTCGCTCGCTGCTAGAAAAAGACCTTGTCGCGCTCGCCGGCCGCAGTGAGACCGTCGGCCGCCCCCTTCTTTACGGCACGACGGAGCGCTTTCTCGACCTGTTCGGGCTGGGGACGCTCGACGAGCTGCCCCGACCGCGCGAGATCGACGAACTCCTCGCAGACCCGCGCTTCGCGCGCGAACGTGCCGACCTTCTGGCTCAGCTCGACCCCCCGCCCGATGCCCCCCCCGAACCCGCGTAAGAACACTGGAAAGGCCGGCGGCGACCCGTCGGTCCGCCGCCGCAAGCAGGCCG
>DASVSE010000137.1:0-3953 GCA_036388235.1 Rubricoccaceae bacterium
CTGCGCCCGCGTCGCCGCGCGCGTCGAGGCTGGAGAGGTGCCCGATGCTGCCGCTCAGAATGCTCTTGCCGCGATGCGCGCCCTGGTCCGCTGGCCCGGGGCGGCGCCCGCGACGGGAGGCATCATCGTCCTCGCGGCAGACGGGACGCCAGGCTGGGCATTTACGACGCCCCGCATGGCGCGCGGCGGCTGGTCCGCGGACGGTGAGGCGTGGGAGGCCGTGTAGGCGCTACCAGCCGCTGCGAGGCGCCCGAGGCGGGGTGGGCCAGCGGGCACCTTCTGTGGCCGTCGGGAGTGCCGCTGGGGCGGAGGGCTGGCGGGCCGTCGGGGCTGCCGTCGGCACAGCGGTCGGGGGCGGGCGGAGCACGATCGCCTCGCCCTGGTTGCGCCGGGGCGGTGCCGCGGGGGGGCGAGCCGTCGGCGGAACACCTCCGGCTGGCGCCTGGGCGGACGGGGGACGCGCCGACTGCGGCGTGGCCGGCGGGCGGGCCGTAGGCCGCTCCGAGGCAGGCCGCTCCAGTGCCAGCAGGGGCGCATTCCCTCCCGTCACCTGCGTGCCAGCGAAGTAAAAGGACAGAATCTCGAGGTATGTCCGGCCAGCGCGGGCCTGGGCGCGCGCGCCGTACTGGCTCATCCCGACGCCATGGCCGAACCCACCTCCGGTCAGGACATACTGGTCGCCAACGAGCGAGAGGCTGAACAGCGTGCTTCGAACTGTCCGCCAGCCGAGCGTGCCGTTGATCACCGTCCGGAAGTCTGACCCTGAGATGACGGTCTCACGCGACCCGATGACCCGGACGCGAACCACCCGGCCTTCGCGCGAGCGCTCGGCGATCTCGATGCCAGTGACGGTGCCACCGTAGCGCCGCGACAGGACCCCGCGGACGCGGGCCGCATCGGCGGACGTTTGCCACGTGTGGTCCGGAGCGGCCGCGTCGTACGGGTCCGGGACGCCGCGGAGGTAGGGGAGGGGCGTCGTCCCCCAGATCGTTTCGTTGTCGGCGGTGTGGCCCCCCGAGGAGGACGAGTAGAGGGCTTCGGCGGGTTGCCCGCCATAGGTCAGAATCTGGCTTCGCGTCTCCCGCTCGGCACGCCGCGACGTTTCGGTCTCGACGCCCGTCCCGCGGTACACCTGCGAGCCCTGGTGATCGTCGACGTCGTAGGCCCGTCTCGAGGCAGCGGCCTGGCGGACCGCGTACGTGCGGGCCAGAATGGCCTGTGCCTTGACCCCTTCGATTTCTGAGAAGCCATACTCGCTGGCGACGACGCTCGACACGTAGTTCGGCAGCGGCACCCGGTTGACGATCAGGAACGCGTCTCCGGTCAAGACACAGGTCACGGGCCCGATCACGTCGACCGTCTGGCGACCGCTGACGACGTGGAGGGTTGAGCCGGGGGTGTCGGGGGCGAGTTCGACCGAGAGGCCTTCGCCCTCGACGCCGCCTCCTGAGATGCGGACGCGGCTCCCGTGGCGCTCAACCTGCGAGATGGCCCCTCGCGTCGTTTGACCCGCCCGGAGTCCATCGATGACGACGGTACCCGCGCCCGAAATGGCGACGGCGTCGGGCGCGGACGTGCCGAAGAGTCGGACGCGCACATCGGCCGGCTGGGCCGCGACGAGGCCGGACCAGAGGACGATCAGGAGCAGGCACGAGAGACGGCGCAACGGGCGCATGCGGGCCGAGAAAGAGAGGACGCCCGTATCGCCCGACGGGCGCCCGTCTGTACTCGGGTCCGAGAACGGAACGGCAGGGCTACAATGCGAGGCGGTCGCGGAGGTCGCGCGAGCGCGCGCGGCTGGCGACCACTTCCAGGCCGCCGTCGAGGACCAGTTTGTAACGGCCCGAGAACCACGGCACCAGCTCGCGGACCGCCCCGAGGCGGACGAGGGCGCCGCGGTGGACGCGCATCGTACGCGCGGGGTCAAGGCGGGCTTCGAGCGCGTCGAGCGTGAACGAGACGAGGTGGCGCTGCATCGCCCCGCCGGGCGGCCGAACGTGAAGCTGCGTCAGGCCGTCGACGACGACGGCAGCGACAAGGTCGTCGGCGTCGACAACGAACAGGCGGTCCGAGCCCTGGACGGTAAACTGCCGGAGGGGCGCCTCTCCGGGAATCAGAGGAGCATCGCGGCGGTCGAGTCGGTCGAGCAGGTCCGCCAGACGGTCGACACGGGCCGATGAGATGTCGGCGGTCGGTGTGGCAGCGCGCGTCCCTGCGAGGGCTTCGGCTCGGGCGACAGCGTCCGCAAGGCGGCCTGCGTCGACGGGTTTGAGGAGATAGTCCACGGCCGACGCCTCGAAGGCGCGGAGGGCGTACTCGTCGTAGGCCGTCGTGAAGACGACGGCGGGGCGGTGATCCGGCCGGAGTCGGTCAAGAACGTCGAAGCCGTCGAGTTCAGGCATCCGGACGTCGAGGAGGATGAGGCCGTAAGGTTCGGGCGCCGCCTCCATGCGGGCGAGCGCGTCGACACCGTCGACCGCCTCGTCAGGCGGGTCGAGCCGTCCTTCGGCCACGAAGGGTTCGAGAAGGCGGCGGAGACGGCTACGGGCCGGAGCCTCGTCGTCGACGATGAGAACGCGCATCGGAGAAGGGGGCGGGCAGAGCGTATCCCCGGCGGTGCTGCGGGGCGATCTGCATGAGGAAGAGCGATCATCCACACGCTGGTGAACTACAACTGAGCTGAGTACACGCTGTGGACTTCGACAAATAGACAAGGTTGAGACGCTGGACCGTTCCGTTGACGGTCGACGCGCGGGCTTCAGCCGGTCGGCGGGTCGGCGGGGCGGGGGGGGAGCGTGAGCGTGGCCACCGTCCCTGATGGCGACGAGGCCACCTGGAGGCCAGCGGAGGTTCCATAGAGGGCCCGGAGGCGCGATGCGACGTTGCTGAGGCCCACGCCGTGGAACGCGTCGGGCGTCGTCGGGGGCTCGCCAGGGTCCGCCGCGAAAAGGGCGGGGATGCCGACGCCCGAGTCGGAGACGGTCACGATTAGGGCGTCCGCGGGATCGAGGCGGGCCTCAACCGAGACAGTGCCGCCGCCACGCCGGCGCTCGATGCCGTGCTTGACGGCGTTCTCGACGAGCGTCTGGACGGCAAAGGCCGGGAGCGGGCGCTCGAGAGCTTCTGGCGTCGCGTCGATGCGAACCGATAGGGCATCGCCGAAGCGGGCCTGCTCCACATCTAGGTACCGCGTGACGAGGCGCAGCTCGTCGCGGAGCGGCACGTCCGGTCGGCCCGAGGCCGTCAGCACGTCGCGGAATAGGCCTGCGAGACTTTCAACGGTGGCTTCGGCCTGGTGGGGCTGCTCGGCGATGAGCGCCGCGACGGTGTTGAGGGCGTTGAAGAGAAAATGGGGGTTGATCTGGGCGCGGAGCGCGACGAGCTCGGCCTGGGCCGTCTGGCGCACGAGCGTCGTCTCCCGCTCGATCAATGCCAGACGTTCGACGGCGAGGGCGAGGTGGACGCCGAGCAGCCGCAACCGCTCGACGTCGTCGGTCGTGTAGACGCCTCGTCGGCGCGTCGTGGAGCCCAAGGCCACGAGTCCGGCGGCCGTGGCACGGTGGGCGTCGTTGCTTGTGATCGGCACAGCGAGCGCGACGCCGATCGCCCTGAGTCGGGCGGCGTCTTCGGGCGGGAGTTCAGCCTCGCACAGTTCATCCGTATCAGCCCACACGAGGCCGCCGTCGCGGATGCGGTCCCAGACGCGGTCGAGGTCCGCCGACGTGAAGTAGGGACGCTCGGGACGGTACGTCGCCGAGGCCCAGCGTTCGTCCGGCCCCCCGAGGCCGGCCCGGAGAAACACAACGGCCGACCGTGGCGCAAAGGCCTCGCCAACAGCCTGTGCCGCCGCGTGGGCGAGCGCGTCGGGATCGACGAGCGAGCGGATGCGCTCCCCGAAGGCGTCGAGGCGGCGGCGGGCCAAGTCGTTGTCCGTCACGAAGGCACGGGCAACG